>JAJRVO010000596.1 GCA_024277275.1 Chloroflexota bacterium | reverse complement strand
ATTAATACTGTGGCAAGCGACAAGATGAACGTTGTTGTGATAAACAGAATAAACAAATCACGCGACGGGTTGGGAGGAGTGTAGCCTTCTGCCTGCCGCAGATGGGCCGTATTTAGTAACTCTCGCTTCAGGTCTCTCTCGCATTTGTTGGCTGGAGCAATGGGTTTTAAGGTCGATTTGACACGCTCGGCCACATCCAGCAACGGAGCCAAATCTTCGTCTCGCTCGGGTAAGAGCTTAAGGTAATCTTTGCCGGTAGCCTTGCCTTTAACCAATTGATCGGCATGCGCGGCCAGAATTTCTTTGAGCATCTTTTTGTCCACAGTGACATTCTCCCTGTAGGTTTAGAGTTCAGAGTTTGGTGAGTTTAATGAGTTTAATGAGTTGAAAAATCTGGTAAAACCAACCATTTTGACGGCAATAAAAACTTGAATTGGCCCAACCACTCCCCGAACTCACTAAACTCATTAAACTCTATTAACTCTATAAACTTTACTCAGCCGGATACGTAGCAAACCCTATTGTGCCGGGACCAAAATGGACAGCCAGCGAAAGGGCAAGATCGGCAATAAAGGTGTCCCGGCAATTTAAACGCGCCTGGGCTTGAGCCAGTAGATTTTCGGCTCTGGGCCGGTCTATGGCGTGGGTTACGGCCAGATGCACCGGAGTGCCGGCCGTCAATTCTTCGGCCAAAACCAACATTCGTTCAAAACCTTTCTTTTGACCGCGCACACGTTCCAAAGGTATCAAAGCGCCGTCATCAACCCCTACAATGGGCTTCACGTTGAGCAGCGAGGCCAGAGTCTCCCGCAGTCGCCCTACCCGACCGCTCATACGGGCATAACGCAAATCTTTGAGCAGGATGAATACATTGATTTGAGATCGATGAGCTTCAAGGCGAGAGATAATCTCCTCAGCCGTCAAACCGGCTTCCACAAGTCGAGCCGCTTCACGGAGCATCAGGCCCAGCCCCACCGAACCGGTCAGGCTATCAAACACGGTGACTTTTATTTTATCCTCAAGTTGTTTGGCAGCCAGAATAGCGCTTTGCCAGGTTCCGCTTAATTTGCTGGTCAGGTGTATCGACAAAATTTCACTACCGTCGGCGGCAAGGGTCTGGTATACCTCCTGAAATTTTCCCACCGAGGGCTGGGAGGTGGTTGGCAGGACTCCATCGGCGTTGATTCGGTTGTAAAATGTGTCAGGGCCAATGGTGACACTCTCTTGAAACGTTTCCAGTCCAAATTGGATATTTATGGGTACGGCAGTGATGTTATACCGGCGGAGCCAGTTGTCAGGTAAATCGCAGGTGGTGTCGGTAACAATTTTTATCATTGGGTTCAATGAAACTATTCAGCTATTGCATTCAAAGTTACTGAAATGGCAGTAATTGGTAAATAGTAATTAGGCTCAATAACCAATTACTAATTACTATTTACCCGTAAAAAGCAGCAAGCGCGTGTTCAAGTTGAACAATTATGGTTCGATTATGAATCGTCGTCGGCTTCAAAAGCTTTTACCAAATTTTTATGTTCGGCCAGCAACTCTTTTAAGGAGACCAACGTGCGGTGGTACAGCGACTTAATGGCCCCTTCGCTGCGCCCCATCACCTGACCAATTTCGGCATTCGACATCTTTTCGGCAAATTTCAGGGTGAGTAGTTCCTGGCGTTCCGGGGGAAGCTTTTGGATAGCGGCCAGTAATAGTTCGGCCTCGTTACTTCGTTCGGCTGCGTGGTGGGGGTTTTCTTGTTTTTTGCCGCTCAGGGTGACTTGCTCCAGCGCAACCACTTTACGCCGTTTGTGGTCTCGATGCCAGTTGGCAACCAAGTTGTGAGCAATTCGGTAGAGCCAGGCGGCAAAAGGCACGCCTTTGTTGTTATAGTTGGGAATATGATTAAGGGCGCGATGAAAGACCTTGGCGGTCAGGTCTTCGGCATCTTGCCGGTTGCCAATGCGATAGTAAACGTAGTTGTATATCTTTTCTACATATATTTCATACAGTTTTCCAAAGGCTTCAGGGTCGGTTTTGGCTTGCTCCACAAGCTGAACTTCGTCACTTAACTCATCTATCATCGGCTCTCCAAAAAAAGAGCGCCTTAAAGCGGTAAGGGAAAAATGCCAGAGAGTTTTATCTGACATTTAAACACCGCTGGGCGCAATTAGTTACACCGCTAAATTATCTTTTTGGCTCAACGTGGATTCTTACCCACAACGCCAGTCACAAACTGACTGAGAGCAACTAGTGTTCCGTCAAGTGTCATTTGAGGGGTAGACAAGCCCCTTGTGGGCGTTATTTCTCAAGTAAAAGGGGCACACAAGGCCCTATACTACGTCCATCAATTTAACCTTGACGGCACACTAGACAGTGGCTATCCGGCAAAATCTGTTAATCGAGTTGGCAAGATAGCGGTTTTTAGGCCTGACACAACGTCCTCATCGCATCATTTAAAAAGGTTGATAGCTTGGTGATGCTTTCTTCGCTCATCTCGGCCAGTTGATTTTGAAAACGCTGGGTGTGGGTTATCAGCTTTTCTTTCAGGCTTGTGTCGTCGGCCTCGTTGGTAAGGCAAGATCCCAGACTCAATCCGGCCAGGGTAGCCAGCCCAACCTGTACTTTGGGGGTCAGGTTATCCATAGCAGGCATCAAATTGTAACCGCGTAACCGTTCTATGTTTAAAAGAATCACCGAAATCATTTCGGCGCAATAATTTAGGGGGACTTTTGTGTCGGGCAGGTTAGAGAGGGCTTCGCCCAAAGCATCAGAGGGGTTGCTTTGACGGGCTTCTTGCAATTGTTCCAATATGCGTTCTTTAACGCGTTGCCAGTCTGAGCTGTAACGCATCTCATCGCGGAGTTGGGTTAAAAATTGTGCGGCTTTGTGTGTGGGGTAAAATACCACCTGAGAACGTCCGGGGCCGGCCTGTTCATCGCTCAAAACATAATCTGAGGCCGCTACTCCCTTCTCTTCCAGAACTTTCAGCATATCATAGGCTGAAAATTTATTAACTCCCAATTTGTCGGCGACAACTGAATAGTGAACCGGCCCTTTAAGCTCACGATATAATTCAAATAGTTTATCCAAAAATGTTTGCTGTCGAGGCGTTAATTTCACAAATACCCCCTTTACCAAATACAACACACTCCCAAAAAACCAAAGTTGTACCCGATTGTACATGTATCTTGGAGGCTTGTCAATTAAATCGGGAGGCATTTTTTCAAAAGTCCAATGCTTTGATATTTCGGCTTTTTGGCTATAATCTGTATCCATATAAAAAATAGTGACTACTTGGCCTATCTCGTTGCGGGTTGTAGTTGGTGATTGGTGATTGGTTATTTATAATTACTATTTACCAAATTTGTCCGGCATTGTGTCGGGCTGAACAGTTACAGAAAGTTTTGTCTGTTTTATCCAGGAGGGCAAATAACAAGTTATGTCGTTTTATAAAAATGGTAACCGGCGACGCGTGGTTGTCACCGGAATGGGGGTTGTCAGTCCAATAGGCAATGATCTGGACTCAACCTGGGCCGCAATGATGCAGGGTGAGTGTGGGGTTGATGCTATTACCCAATATGATACAACCGGATTTCCCTGCACTGTGGGCGCTTTTGTTAAAGGTTTTAATCCGCTTGACTATATGAGCAAACGCGATGTGCGCCGTATGGCTCCTTTTTTGCACTTTGCCGTGGCTGCCGCAGAGCAGGCCATTGAGCAAGCCGGGCTGGATTTTAGTCAGGAAGAACCTACCCGGATAGGGGTTGAGGTAGGCAGCGCTATTGGCGGGACAGAAGTTGTGGAAAACCAGCGTCTTCTTTTGGAGGCGCATGGAGCCAAAAAGGTCAACCCAACCTCTATCCCGGCTTTACTGATTAATATGCCCGGCTGTTTTATTGCCATCAGGCACAATATTTTGGGGCCGGTCAGCGCCTCGGTATCGGCTTGCGCTACGGGCATATCCGGCATTGGCGAGGGAATGCGCCGTATTGTTTGGGGCGACACCGATGTGATGCTGGCCGGCGGCACAGACAGCGCCATTACGCCGTTGGTGGTCAGCGCTTTTGGCCGCTTAACGGCCCTGTCAAACCGCAACGATACCCCCAAGCGAGCCATCACCCCCTTTGACGCTAACCGTGATGGAACGGTAATTGGCGAAGGGGCCGGGGTGATGATATTGGAATCGCTGGAGCACGCTCAAGCTCGCGGCGCAAAGATTTTGGCGGAGGTAAAAGGCTACGGGCTAACCAGCGACGCTTTCCACATCTCTTCGCCCCGCGAAGACGGCAGCGACGCGGCCCGGGCTATGCGCAACGCCCTGGCTGATGCGGGTCTTGGCCCGGAAGATGTTGATTATATTGGCGCCCACGGAACCGGCACCCAAATGAATGACGCCATTGAGACCAGGGCCATCAAGGCTGCTTTTGGCGAGGCGGCCTACAACCTGTCTATTAGTTCCATTAAAAGTATGACCGGCCATACGCTGGGCGCAGCCGGGGCAATATCCGCTATTGCCGCCGTTCAGGGGATGCACACAGGTTTTATTCCGCCTACCATCAACCTGGAAACCCCTGACCCCGCGTGCGACCTGGATTACGTGCCCAACCAGCCTCGCCAGGCAGAGATACAGGTGGCGATGATTAATGGTTTTGGTTTTGGGGGACAGAACGCGTGTATTGTGCTACAGAAATGGTAACTATTCAGGCTTAAGCCTAACCAACAGCCCAACTCGGATTTGGAACGCGGATACACGGATTAGCAGCCTCAAACCCGTGTATCCGTGTTAATAATCTGTGTCGAGCCAGGTAGGCTGAGCAGTTACGAGAAATGGAGGTAAATTGATGGAATCAAAAGAAACATTGCGCGAATTTCCGGGACTGAGTCCGGCGGCGTTTCAGCATCCACTGGACGTGCAGGCAGTAGCCAATCTTCAAAAGGTACCGCTGCTGACTCCGCTGCTTAAGGCGCTATCCGGCTCTGTATTTGAGAAACAGATGTGGATGATGAGCATCTCAAGTACGGTGCGATTGGGGCCAAATCAAGGGCGCACAATTTATGAAAAGTTCACCAAAGCCGCAGCCATTCTAGATTTGCCGGACCTGCCGGATATTTACGTCAGCAACCAATATACAATCAACGCCTATGCTTTTGGGCTTGAAAGATATCAAATTACGCTCTTTGCCGGTTTAATTGACGCCTTAACCGAGGAAGAACTCCTGGCGGTTATTGGTCATGAGCTGGGACACGTAAAGTGCCAGCACATGCTGTACAAAACAATGACTTACCTTCTCCGGTTATTTGGTCTTCAAATTCTGGACTCGCTTTTGCCCGGAATTGGATCGCTGGCTTTGCTGCCTCTCCAACTGGCTATCCTCCATTGGGAACGCATGGCCGAGTTCTCGTGCGACCGGGCGGCGCTGCTGGTCGTGCAGGATCGAGAAGTTGTAGCCAGCGCCTTGAGCAAGCTGGCGGGCGGGTCGCAAAGAATTTTGCCGGAGATTAACCTGGAAGAGGTTTTGCAGCAGGCCGAAGAGTACGAGGACGCGGACGTGGGCCTGGTCGAACAGCTTTTCAAGGTGCAAATGTTGCTGCTCCAAACCCACCCCTTCCCCATTGTGCGGGCCAAAGAGATTATGGAGTGGGGCGAGTCTGAACAGTATCAGGACATTCTGCGCGGCGATTACGCGCGTAATGGAGCCTCGCCAAAACTGGTAGTTACTGAGCCGGTGGGCAAAGTATGCCCCGGCTGCGAGCGAGTTTCCAACGCCTCGGCCTCGGTGTGTCTGGCCTGCGGCAGCAGCCTGCGCGGCGCTCGCCGGGTGTGCGTTAAGTGTCAGGTCAAGGTTTTTTCAACCTGGGAGACCTGTCCCGGCTGCGGCAGCCGGTTGGCCGATTGAGGGATGTCCTTATCAATCAGGGTGGCGCGCTAATTTCGCCATTTTCTGGGATAGAACCGATGACCATACGAGTCGAATAAAGAATTAATACCGTAAAAACACCCACAGCAATAATCAAATCGACCAGGATAATCAATATCGTCACTCGCGGGCCAATGGTTTCAAACCACTGCCCAATTAGCCAGGGCAGGGTCATTCCCCCGGCGCTGGCTCCCACAAAAAACCAGCCTGTTACCCGGCCGGTGATGGTGATACGACGCTCGGCCAGGGAAAGCATGGTTGGAAAAACAGAGGCCATTGAAAAACCCAGGCCAAAGGTTCCCAACCAGACTGCAATCAATGAGTCGGGCCAGAACAAAATAATAGCCACGCCGGCGATGCATCCCGCCAAATCGCTAAACAAGATTGTGCGCGGTCTAAAACGGGCAGCGATGGGAATTGCCAGTAATCGACCTACCGTAAGCGCCCCCCAAAAACCAGAGGTTAGATAGGCGGCAGTGGTTTCGCCGGTCAGGTTCAGGGCAACGGCGTAGGTAAATATCCAGCCCCCAAAGCTGCTCTCAGCGCCAACGTAAAGAAAAAGGAACGCGGCAATTAGAACCACCAGCAAGTTATTAACCCGCCCTGCCGGACTGTCTTTGGTGTGAGACTGAGCCGTGGGACTGGGCAACCACAACAGCCAGATTGCCACGGGCAAAATCAACAATGCCAATATCCAATAAGCCCAGGTAATATCGCCGCTCATTAATACCGCCCAGGCAATAATTATGGGCGACAAAAAAGCCCCCACCCCAAAGGCAAAATGTAAACCGTTCATATACGGCCCAACCTTGTGACGATGCACCCAGACCAGCAAGGTATTACCGCCCACATCCAATATTCCTTCGGCGACGCCCAGCATCAATAAGACGACGGTCAGCAACCACAATAGCGGCATCAAAGGGGCCAAAATCATCATCGACGCCATAATGATGATCCCCACAGCCATCACCGAGTGACCGGAAACCCGGTCGTAAAACCGGCCTCCCTGAAAAGAGCCGAGCAGGTATCCCAACGAGCGAGCGGTGAACAGAAAGCTAATTTCACTTAGCAGGGTTTTGGTGTGGTCGGCCAGGCCGGGCAACGTTGGCCCCAACGAAGCCACGACTAATCCCAGAGCTACAAAGGCGGCGTAATAACTTGCCGTTTTAGAAATCTTCTCGCTGCTGGTAGCGGTGGGGGGCGATTCTGTTGAAACGGCAGAGATAATATCACTCATTAACAACCTCACTTTTTTGACTTGATTCTATTTACAGATTAGCATTATGCCGAAAATAAAAATATGGTCAAGGTTTTGGTTATGTTTGAGTGGATTCTCTGACCAGAGGCGCGAACGAGCGCCTAAAACCGCGTCTGGCTAATCTAACTTTCCACGTTTCTAAACCATGCCGATTTTTGTGTACCAAATTGGCAACATTGGCCCAGATGTAAAAACAAAGTTGATTTGATGCCCATAAAATGCTACATTAATCAAGTCACAAACTACTACATTGTCAGGTAAGTTTCAGCAATTTCCGGTTTGACAATTAGGGTATGAAAATTGTTGCAATTGTGGGCATTTCAGAGCAGAATTTCCAGAATGATAGAATTTTGATTCGTTAATTCTGCCAATTCTGCTCTTACGCCGGCAAAAATCAGCCCGGCTGAGTAATTAT
>JAJRVO010000595.1 GCA_024277275.1 Chloroflexota bacterium | reverse complement strand
TTGGTATCGTAGCATAGTTGCGCCGCCCTGGTCAAGGGCGGCGTTTTTGTTTTTGGGGATTGAAATGGATGATATTGGTTTTGTTCTTTTAGTCGTTTTGGGAATACCATTTTCTATCGGACTTCCTATAATCATCGGCATAGTTATTGTTCGGCTTTTACGTTCTCTTTTTAAAGAACTAATAGAAAAAATAACTTCGAAGAAGAAACGAGCTGAAGAACAGCGTCGTTATTATCAGGCAGAACAAGAGCGTCGCCGAGCTGAACAAGAGCGTCGTTATCGGGCTTTATCAGACCTGCAAAAGCTTTCTTTCTCTGAATTTGAAAATTACATTGCTTTTGTTTTTCGGGAGATGGGGTATCAGGCTGAACTCAGGGGCAGCGCCAACGCCAGCGACCAGGGTGTAGATATAGAGGCCAGGCGTGATGGGGAGTACGTTGTTATTCAATACAAAAAGTACAGCAAAACCATTAGCCAACCTATGATCAGGGATTTTGTCGGCACAGTCTTCAAAGAAGGCGCCGACAAAGGGATATTTGTTACAACCAGCGCCTTCAGTGAACCGGCCAAAGAGTTTGCCAGAGGAACCCACGTGGAGCTTGTTGGCCCCACCCAGGTTATTGAGTGGCAACAGATGCTCAAGATAGGCCCTTATGCAAAGATTGAATCACCTGCGCCGGCTACAGCCACCCTGCAACTTGCTTCGAAGAGCAAAGCTGCCCCCCCCGCCCAAATCGAACCGCCTGCGCCGGCTACAGCCACCCTGCAACAGGCAGACATTAGCCGATATGCCCCGCCACATTTGCGTTCTCAAGAGAAGGGCAACACCATCATTGACCTGGATGCCGGAAAAGAACGCCATCAGCCGCCGCCCCCTCCGCAGCCTCAAGTTATTGTGAAACAAGGAATGTCGGGCTTGCAAGTGAGTGTTATAATTGGACTGACGGTGGTGGCTACTGTTATTTGTGTTTGCGGCGGACTAATTGCTTTGAGCGCGATGGTCGGGCCGCCGCCAGGCGGGTGAGGTTGACCGGGAAAGCGTAAGAGGGTATAGTTTCTCTTGACCTATTAACCGGAAAGGAAAAGCAAAGATGAGCGTAAACGAATTAATAAAATCAGCCGAATTTTTGGTTGACGCTAACGGTAATAAAAAAGCGGTGCAACTTGGCCTGGACGTTTGGGGAGAGATTATAACCTTGCTGCAAGAAGTGGCGGAGGATGAAGTATGGGATGCCCTGCTGTCAACTGACGAATCTCAGCGGTTGTTGGAAACAATGGCCGATGAAGCCCTGGCCCAGATTGAGGCCGGAAAATCCAAACCAATGGCTTTTACACCCACTGGAGAAATTGCGCCCGGATGAAGTCTAAAACTCTACCCCGGTTTTGGAAACTGTATCGCCGGTTGCCTGGGGATATTCGGCGACGGGCTGCCGGAGCCTATCAGATGTGGCAACAGGAGCCTGGCAGCCCGGGGTTACATTTCAAGCGCGTCAGTCGCACCCGGCCGGTTTACTCTGTTCGTGTCGGAGGCTCCTATCGAGCATTGGGACTGTTGCATGGCGATACTGTTACCTGGTTTTGGATTGGCAGCCACGATGAGTATGAACGATTGTTAAAGGGAAAGTAAAAACAACAACGTAAAAAACAAAAAAAAGCCCCGACGCAACCGGGGCTTTTAACCAAGGCTGTTCAGTTCTCGCCAATCGCCGATGATTTTACCGCCAAGTACGCCAAGGTCGCCAAGAATTTTATAAATTCTTTGCGTCCTTGGCGCTTTTGGCGGCGTTTTTGTATTTGAGGGAGGCGACGGCAGCAGGCAATAAAAACGGGGACAAGCAAACGGTTTAACATACCGGCTCCAATAAAATTAACCAGGCTTCTACCGTTGCATCCCGGCGCAATAATGATATTTTTCGACTCGGATAATCTGCCATCAGGCGGTTAATGTAATCCATCTCCGCCCGGGTGGTAGCGGGGTTGTTAAACTGGATCACCCACCAACGGTTTGCCCGGCACGCCACGGTTTCAAAATCAGCTTCGTTCATCCCCATAGCCCGGCGCGTCGCAGCAGACAGGGTTTGCGCCACCGTGGTGTTTTGCGGCCAGAGATATTGGGGAATGTCCGGCCGGTAGTGTTGCCAAACCACGTAACTACCTACGTTGGCGTGATACAAGCCGTCTCCGGGTTCAAATTCGCCGTACAGGTCAATCATTTCTGTGTCCGGGTCTTGCCGGCCCACGTTGCCCAGCAGCGGCCCCACAATCAATATCATAGCCAGCGCAGGCCCGGCCAGCGCGATAAACAACCAAACCCGACCGGGGGAGGACAGAGTTTTTACTATCAGCAGGTAGTAAAATGGCGCAACTGGGGCCATTACCCGGCTAATTAGTACAGGCTGCCAAACCACGCTGACCAGGCCAACAACGGCTACGGGTAGAAACGCGGCGACGAATAAAAATTGAGAATTGAAAATTGAACTTACTACCCGACATATTTACTTGTGTCAATGTGTTCCAGGCAAAAATTGCGATTTGACACCTCATTACCCGATGTGAGGGATAACCCGAATAAAAGTAAAAAGTTGACATAAAGTTGACATAATCATAAATAAATG
>JAJRVO010000594.1 GCA_024277275.1 Chloroflexota bacterium | reverse complement strand
TTTTCTCATCAATGTGTATCCTTAATAAACTCCAATTTAAGATGTGTTTTTATTTTTACTAAAGATCCTAGTACACGGCGGCGTAAATCCTTCGGTAGTTTATGGAGTGAAAAAGTGCACTTTTTCACTCCATAAACTAAGCAACGCGCTGCTTGTAACTACCGAAAGACTTCCGCCAAGCTGTACTAGGTTTTTTCCAAAACTTCACTTGGGAAACAAGATTGCAAAGTTGCAAAGTTTCAAGTTACCAAACCTGCTACCCTGCAACCTTGCAACTTTGATCAGTAATTTTTTGTCGATGTGAAAGCCTAAGACGCTAAAAGTTTCAGAAACCTTAAGGGGCTGGATTAATATCTATTTGTGCTTCAAACAAAGCCACAAATTGCTCAAAGTCACGCAAAGCAGGCTCAATGCTATTGCGCAAAATTTTATAATCTATGCGCTCGTATAGATGAACAATCAAATTGCGCATACTGGCTGCGTTTTGCAAACGTTCGGCCAGGTCGGCGGGAAGTAAGTCTTGGTCGGCGGCCAGTTTGTACGTGTCCCGGTAGGTGTCTGCCACAAGATCACGCTCGCCCAACAGGTGGTTTAAAATATCGGTGGCTGCTACCACCAACAGTTCAAAGATTCTTTCGATCTTGTAGTGATCGAGAATTACTTCGTCCAGCGAAGCATTTTGGTAAGGGGCCAGGTCGCCCAATACTTGGCGCAGATAGGTGAGCTTGCGTAATAGTACATCAGGAGCCATGTCGAACCCCTTCAGCAAACTTATGCAGGCGTTGCCGGGCGGCCCGCAAAAAAGGTAAGCTATCATTATAAGCGTGCCACAACTGCAAGCGATGGTGAAACCACAATCCTGGTTCACGTTCATAAATTGGGCGGCCATGGCGAAAAATCTCCATGCCCAATACCGGATCAAGATCAGCCGATACTAATACCAAACTAATGTCTTTAACCAGCAATGTTTCCAGTTCTCGTAGCCAGCCCACTTTAATGGATGTTGCGGGTGGCTCAATTGGCCATATGGCTAAATCTACATCGCTCTGGGTGTGAGACTTGCCGGTGGCTTGAGAACCAAATAACACGCACAACCGAACCGGGCGCTTCCGGCACCATACGCTTAATTGCTCTACATTTTCCGGCAATGCTTCCATAATTTTATATCCGACCAGAGATACAATCCCCAACATTATAATCCTTTGCCCAAACTCTACCAAATGGAGCGTATTTGCAGGGGAGAATTTCAGTTTGGGCATTATTTTGTTTGAGATGCTAACCGGCCAAGTCCCCCATAAAGCCGAGACCCCATTAGCCACCGTTGTAAAACGCATCAACGAACCGCTCCCCCTGCCCCGAGCCATCAATCCCGATATCCCGGAGGCGGTGGAGCGGGTTTTGCTTAGAGGCCTGGCCACCAACCCTGCCCACCGCTTTGATAGCGCCGAGGAGATGGTTGGGGCGCTCAAAAAAGCTTTTAAGGCCCAACCCGCTCAGGTTTCGGTTGACACGGCCAAAGATGTTGCCGTTCCGGCTCAACCACTTGTCGACCAGGTTAAATCGCGGGCTGTTCAACCGGCCCAAATAGCTACGCCTCCCCCTGTCCCGGTTCAACAACCTCAATCTAAATCTCTAAAATCTATGGACATTATGGCTTTGACTTTGTTGGGTGTAATCAGCTTGTGCGGGGTCGGCGGCGTGCTTCTTTCTTTTCTACCCGATGCAGACACAGGCCAATTTGATTTTGCCCTGACCCCGGCCTGCCTGGGTATGACCTTTGCCGGGCTGACCAGTATGTTAATGATTTGGCTAAGAGATAAAAGCAGTCCCGCTTCGGCAGTGTTGGCAATGGGCATTGTATGCTGGTTTATCGGCGTCAATATCTTGGGATGGGGCGGCTTTGCGGCTTTATCGCCTGGGGACGATCCCTTTCTGGAAAATCTGGGGTACAGTCTCGTACTTTGTTTTGCTCCCGGAGGGATTTTGACCCTGTTAGGGTTGGGGCTTTACGGTTACGATTACCGGCGAAGTCGACAGGCCGGTTTTTTGGCCGACCCACAAGCAGTTGCCTCACATGAAGACAAACAGAGCCGAACCGAAAAACTGAAGCGGGCGGCGGAATATCGAACGCACATTACCGCGCTGATTAAACAAAAAAAAGGGTCCAGTTTAGCCGGTCAGTTAACCCCGGTTACAGCCAAGCTGAACCAATGGCAGGCGCATTTACAGCAATTGGTCAACCGATTGAACGATTTTGAAGCAAATCACATTCTCCAGCGAGACATCCGCAACGTACCGGCCGCCATCACCCGGCTGGAAGCTCAATTGCAAACCGAAACCAATCCCCGTGTGCGGGACGAAATAGCAGAGACTCTGGCCAAGCATCAAGAGCATCAACGCCAGTTAGACTCGCTGCTAACAGTAATGCGCCGAACCGAATTGGACATTGATGAAACCCTGGCCGCAATTGGGGCCATCTACTCCCAAATGCAGTTATTAGGAGCCAAAGACGTCGATAGCCATCGGGCCAACCGCCTCTCTGCCGACATCAACGAACAGGCTAACCGTCTGGGCGATTTGCTAGAGGCTATGGATGACGTGTACGAGAGTTCGGCAGGATTTAGCTCGGTGGCTGGTAGCTGATAGCCGGTAGCTCAATGGCTGGTAGCTTGGTGGCTCGGTAGTGATGAGTATCGTCTAACCACTACCAACTAACCACTAACCACTAACAACTATCCCCTACTCCCTCGGCAAGTTGTGCATATTTGTAAAAATCCAGGCGGCGGTATGCAGCAGCGAGACCGCCATAATAAACGCCCCCCCTTGCCCCAACTTTTGCCGATCCGGCAGCGCTCGGACCAGCAGATAACCGGCTAACACCGTATAAACAAAAGCTGACGGGGCAAACAAATCCCAATCTTTCCGACCGCCATAATCGGGATTCCAGAGCCAGGTGAGCAGCAGGTACATTCCGGCAGTTAGCCCCAAAAAATAAGCGTAATCTTTGTCGACCTGGGTATCGAAGATAGTTAACCCAAAACGGCGAACAGCGACCAGGGTCATTACGATGAGGGGGATGCCAAAAGGCGAGATCAAATAGTGGACATTTCCCCAATCCAGCAGGTGGGCCGCCGAGAACATAGTGTACTGCTGCCACTGGGTAGTGGTTTCAAAGATAGGCACAAACCAGATGCCGTCGCCGCCGCCGGGCCGGTCAACCCCCACCAGAGCCGACAAACCATGCCCGCCGCTTTCCATCAAGAGCAACACGCTGCCGCCAATTAGAAGCGGCGGCAATGTGGTTTGCAGCGCCCAACTGACGATTTTGGATTTTGGATTTTGGATTTTCGATTTAAACCCCGAAACGTATCCCCGTTGCCGGCATAGCCGGCTTAAGAACCACATTCCCGGCCAAAGAAAGACGGTGGAGGGGTGAAGGGCGTTGGTTATTGATAAACCCAACACCGGCCATATCGGTTGAATTTCCCCCTGTATGGCTTGCCAGGCCAAAAATAGGGTAATGAGTAAAGCCAGCGACACCACGGTGTAGTTTTCGACATAGCCAAAAAAAAGCTGCATTGAGCCGGCTGTCAGGATTAGGCCGGTCAGTATGGCCGTTTCCACGGGGGTGCGTCCCAGTCGGGTCATAAACGCAAGCAACACGACCACAAAAATCATCCCGCAGAGAATGCTAACCGAGGCGTAGACGTACTCCACCGGCCAGCCGAGTAGCGGGTCGGCTATAAATTGCCACAAGCGTTGGTGCAAAAAGACGGTAAACGGAGCCTGCCAGTTATAAATCACCCGCAGTTCAAGGTCTGGGTAGGAGAGGGCAATTGACAGCAGGTAACTGTCGCCCCAACTCAGGTGGCGCAGCCGGGCCAGCCAGAAGAGCAGGCCGGATAGCAGTGCGGCCAGGGTAAACCAGGCTTGCCGGACGCCGATGTTTTTTGGAACAAAGCGTGATGCGGGCAACCAAAGGTTGCTTGGCGTAATGCGTAATGTGTAACGCTTCCATAGCTGGTGTAAGCCTGTTAGGATTGTCTGACTGACGGCAGGGATAATCAAGGTTCCAGCCAGCAGAGCCAGAGTCCAGCCCAGCCACGGCGGTAGAAAGGTGTAGGGCCACAGGCTCCAGCTTGTCTCTTCGGGCAAGCGAGAGGCAGCCAGGTGCAGGGTCAGCGTGACCAGCCCCCACAGCCGAATGCCCGATAGCAGCCAATTTTGCGAATTAGCCGTTTTTACTTGTTGTTGGGAGAGCGTTTTGAGTTGAGGAGTCATCAATGAGCGTCTCAGCTTTTATATCGACAAAAAATAGTTAATCAAGGGTGCAAGGTTGCAAAGCAGCAAATCACCAAACTGGTTCAAAACACAAACAATTTGTTAATTGCTCATTGCTCATTGTTAATTGATGTAGCCTCTTACGCCACCTGTTCCGTAACCGTTATTTCCGTGCTGATATTTCGCTGGGCCAGTTCCTTGAAGAAACGGGCCGCGTCAACCCCGGTTTCCGGCGCGTGGACGCCTTTGGCCTCAACCTGACCGGCAGCCAGCCAGCGAGCTACCACCGCCGGGGGTACGCCAACGACCAGAGCGCCGCCGCTGACGCTGTAATCCGCATGTGGCCAGGCTGTCGTGTCGACACGCACAGTAAGCGGCTGGTCATCTTTTGTGCCATCAATAACAGTGGCGACGTCTTTATAACCGGGATTTTCGCCCCGCTTGGTAGCCTCGCTTTTTAGCAATACTTCGCTCAACACATCGCGGGGGCGAACCTCGGCGGGAACCGGATTACCGCCGGACAACTTTGCCTTGACCGTAACCGGCTCTTTGTCTCCCAGACCAAGCCGGGTTAAAGATTGCAGCTTGCGGAAGGCTTTTTCGCTGTAGCCAAAAAAGTGGATTTTAAAGAAGCACTCCTGAATGCCCTTGTCGGCATAGCTTAAGGGCAGGGTGGCTACCTCTGAGTGCAGCGACAGGTGGGCAATCTGGCTGCCGATAGGCGGGCGGAAATCGAACAACTCCTCCTCCGCCAGCGGCTCCAAAGCCATAAACTGTCCATCCCGAAAGACCAGCGGCGGCTCGGTCATCTCGTCCAGAATGGTCTCCAGCGAGTAGGGCCAGGCCAGGCTGTCGCGGGAGTCGGTGGTGGCCCCGTTGTAAATCTTGATGGCGTTAATGGTATCAAATCGGTCGGCGGCCAAACCGGCCTGCACGTTGGCAATGCCGGGGCAGGAGCCGAGTCCCAAAATAGCCGTTAAGCCTTTGGCCCGAAACCCCTTATTTAACTCCAGTTGTTTACGGGTGGTGTGAAACAGCCCGCCCAAATCGACGTAGTGGCAGCTTGCTTCCAGGCACGCCTGCATCACGTCGAGGTTAAAGTAGTACTGCACGCTGTTGATAACGCAATCCGCCTCGCGCAGCAGATCGACCAGGGCTGCCCGGTCGGTTACGTCGATGCCGGCTACTTTGAAACGGCTATCGTTGGGCGCGCTGTTGGCTACGGTAGCCTGCGCCCCGGCTTCATTTAAATCGGCTACAATGACCCCGGTTACATCATCGGTCAGAGCCAGATCGCGGGCTATAACCCGGCCAATAATCCCGCCCCCGCCAAGTAAAACGATTTTCATAGTGGTATATCTCCTCATATAAATTAGGACTTAGGCAGTTCTTGTCATTTCGAGGAGCTTGCGACGAGAAATCCCTGCGGCGCTACAATGGACAGCCTGTTTGCTGGATAAATTTTATTGCCATGTTTTAGGTTTTTCAGCAATTTAGTTAGTTAATGTACCAATTTAGTAATGAGAATTAAATAACTGTCCCTCAACGTTGTAATTGGTAATTGGTAATTGGTAAATGGTAATTGGTTATTAAGCCAATCCCTAATTACTAATTACCATTTACTGCGCTCTGAAATGAGACAGTTATTTAATCCCGATTCCTTAGGGATTTCTCCCTTCGGTCGAAATGACATGCTTGAACAGTTACAAAATTTCTTACTCAATGGGCAAGGACATCATGCTTTCGGCCCTTATGCGTTGGTCAGGCTGCTCCACGCTGCAGATCAACCACAAACTCGCCGATGCGGTCCAGCCCCGTTTGCAGATAATCGGGCGGCGGGCCGAAGCTAATCCGCAGGTAGCGGTCCATGCCAAAGTGGTCGCCCGGCACAATGAGGACGCTCTTTTCTTGCCGCAGGCGCTCAATGAACTCGGTTGAGTTGATGTCGAGCTGATAACGGACAAAGGCAATGGCCGCTGCCTGGGGAGGAACCACGCTAAACGTATCGCCGTGACCCTTCAGCCAGTCGTCCAAAATGGAAAAACCGCGCCGAACGTAATCCCGCGTGCGTTGGATTATCCGGGGGCGAACCTCCGGGGAGAGGGCCAGAGCCGACAGCTTATTGGCCAGCATAGTGGCGGCAATGGTGATGTATTCGTGACGCCGCCAGACGTCGCCTATCGTGTCCGGCGGTCCCACAATCCAGCCGGTGCGCAGGCCGGGCAACCCGTAGGCTTTGCTCAGGCTGTTGTGAGCCAACACTTTGTCGTATCGACCCCAAAAGGAGGGAGTTTGGGCGTCGGTCAGTTGCTCCGCGCCGCTGTAAACCTCGTCGGATATAATCCAGGCTCCCACCCGCTCGGCGGCGGTGACGATGGCGTCCATCTCGGCCTCGGTCAGGATGTAGCCGGTGGGGTTGTTGGGATTGCAGACGGCAATCAACTTTGTCTTTTCCGAAACAACCTCGTTCAACTCATCCAAATCTGGCGACCAGCCTCGATCTTCTCTCAGGTGAAAACTTTTGACCCGCAACCCAAAGTTGTGGGCCAATCCCCAAATCTGCATATAGTTGGGCAGCATCACTGCCACCTCTTCGCCCGGCGCAACCACCGTTTGCAGCGAGATGTAATTAGCCTCGGCGCAGCCAACCGTAACCAGAATGTTATCGGGCGTGGCGCCCGGATAGAGCGCGGCGATATTTTCCCGCAGTTCCACCGTGCCGTTGACCTCGGGATAGTTTAGCTCGGTAGCCAGCAACTCCTCAATCATGGTCGGCGCGTTCACCAATTCGCCCAGAGCCACGGGATGAACGCCGCTTTCCGATAGATTGTACGCCACGGCTTGTTCCCATTTGGACATCAGGTATTCCATCTCAAAGGGTTGAAATGTAGACATATTTTTCTCCTCCACTACAGGATAGTTTTTAAGGTCTGCAAACTGATATTTGCCCCACAAATTACAACGACCACGTTTTTGCCTTGAAACCGTTCTTTTGTTTTTAAAAACGAGGCAATGGCGACCCCGGCAGCGCCCTCAATCATCATGTGATGGCTCTCCATAAAAAGACGCATCGCCTCTTTGATTTCCCCTTCCGAGACAAGAACGTAGTCATCAACCAGCGCACGGCACAGGTCAAAGGTGATGGCCCCCGGCTCAATGCCGCCTGCCGTGCCGTCTGACAAGGTAGGCTCCGACTCCAGGTCCAAAATCTGGTTGGCCTTGACCGACTCAAACATGACCGCGGAATTTTCCGGCGAGCAACCGACCACTGTTGCATCATTGGAGATGTACTTTAGATAACCGGCAATACCTGAAATCAACCCACCGCCGCCGAGAGCCACAAATACCGCGTCGATGTAATCTAACCGGCGACTCAACTCCACGCCAATTGTACCCTGCCCGCCGATGACCTGAGGATCGTTGTAAGGGGAAACATACGCCATCCCGTTCTTCTCGGCGTAATCGCGGGCGTAAACTTCGGCCACGGCTCCGTCCAAGCCGTAGGCGCGCGCTTCCGCGCCAAGCCTCTTAATAGCCTCCACTTTGGTGGGCGAGGCGTTTTCGGGGACAAAGATGATACCCCTGGCCTTGAGCGTTTTCAGGCCAAAAGCAACGGCGGCTCCGTGATTCCCGGTCGAGGCGGCTACCACTCCCTTTGCCTGCTGTTCCGGCGTTAAAGAGAGCAGCTTGTTGATGGCTCCCCGCGCTTTGAAAGAGCCGGTGTGCTGGAGATTTTCCAGCTTAAAAAACAGGTTGCAGTCTCCTATCCGGCTGAAATAGGGCGAGTAATCCAGAGGCGTTTCCCGGATGTGGGCGCGGATTCTGCGCTCGGATTGCAGGACTTCTTTTACAACATCTATCATCATTGAACTTCCTTTAGGTTCGTAAAAGAACAACTTTTTGTGTCCAGGAGTCAAAAAGTGTACTTTTTGACTCCTCTTGCGGGAACTTTTTTACAAACTCTTACCGTAATTTGTTGACTTTATCCATAAAGGTCTTAACCCGCTCAATCTCGACGCCGTTGGCCCAATTTCCATTGTACTTAAAATAAGAGCCAACAATCAACGCATCGGCGACGGCCAGATAGCGCTCAACGTTTTTAAGGGTGACGCCGGAACCGACCAGCGTTGGAATATTAACGGCGTCCTTAACTTGCCGCAACTCCTCAAGGCTGGCCTCTGTACCGGTGGCGACGCCGGTGACAATAACCCCGTCGCTCAGAAAGAACTCGGCGGCGTGGGCCGTTTCAACAATATCCACGTCGGCGGTGACGGCGTGGGAGCTGTGTTTCTTTTTAACGTCGGTTAAAACCAGAATGTCGCCGGCCCCAATGTGGCGACGGTAGCGCAGCAGTTCCCCGGCGCAGCCGTCGATGAAGCCTTCATCGGCTATGTGGGCAAAAACAAAACCCTCCGCCCGAACAAAATCCAGTCCGGCAGCCTGAGCCGCACCCAGGGCCTCTTTGTTGGCCGCCGCCAAAATTTGGATACCGCAGCGCAGTCCGGTGACATTTTTGACCTCGTAACCCACTACGGCCATCGCCGTCACAATCTCCGGCCCCACCTTTTTGTTGAGGTAGGGGATATCGTGCATGTTTTCAATAGCCAGCATGTCGATGCCGGCATTTTTGTAAAGTTGGGCCTCGGCTTTGGCTTTGGCGATAATTTCAGACATGCTGCCGTTGAACTTAGGCGTGCCGGGCAGCGGGTCGACATGGATCATGCCAATGATGGTTTTTTTGTTTTTAAGAAAGTTATTCACGTCAATTGCGCCTCATAAATAATAAGGGAGTAGGAAGTAGGGATCGGGTCAAATTCTCCTTACTCCATACTCCTTACTTCTTACTTCCTTACTTTTTGGTTCTGGCCTTAAAAATGAAATGGCCTTGTCCAGATCAGGTTTTTACAGATACATCAGCATTTTAGGTGAAACGGCAATAGATGCAATATCATTGGGTCGATAACTAATGGAGACTTCAGTTGGCAGGCAAAAGTTAATTGTTAACCAAGGACAAACGTGATACAATCTCCATACTAATTTTAAAAGTCATCAAATCATCCAGACGACAAGAGGGCTTCTGCTATGCCGTCCACAAAGATAATTGATCCTAAAGACGCTTATATACTGGTGGTAGAGGACAACATGCAAAATATGATCCTCATCAGCCGGCTATTAGATTATATCGGCGTGCGTCGCTATGAGTGGAAGGCTTCGGGTTGGGAGATATTAAAGGTGGTTGAGGATATGCCCCGGATTGACCTGATACTGCTGGACCTGCACTTGCCTCACGAAAACGGTTTTGAAGTGCTGGCCAAAGTCCGCAGCGACCCCCGTCTTAAAGAGACCCGCGTGGTGGCCGTGACCGCCGATGTCAATCCCGAAACGACGGAAGAGGCAAAAAAGGCCGGGTTTGACGGTTTTTTGGGCAAGCCCATAGACCCCGAAAGATTTCCTCAACAAGTGACCGATATTCTGCAAGGCAAAAGGGTTTGGAGTATAGACTCGTTTGATGCGTTGTAAGTCTACAACTGCTCCTTCACCACCTCCGCCGCCTTCTTGTTCATCCCCGGCACGGCGGCTAACTCTTCTACCCCGGCCAGCCTGATGGCTTCAATTGAACCAAACTTCTTCAGCAGCTCCCGGCGGCGTTTGGGACCGATGCCCGGAATGCCGTCCAGACTGGAGCGAATGGCGCTTTTGCCCCGCAGCTTGCGGTGATACGTAACCCCAAAACGATGCGCCTCATCCCGGATGCGCTGGACCAATAATAGTCCCTGCGATTTACGCGGCAACATGACCGGCTCCGATTGGCCGGGCAGAAATAGCTCTTCCTCTCGTTTAGCCAGACCCACTATGGGCACGGCGTCGCGCAGCTCAAACTCGTCAAGAACTTCCAGGGCTGCGTTTAACTGCCCTTTGCCCCCGTCAATGATGATTAAATTTGGAATCAAGGCCCAGGCGTTGTCGATTTTGGATTTTGGGTTTTCGATTTTGGATTGATTTTGGTAGCCCTCGTCGGTCATGCGTTTGAAGCGGCGGCGGAGCATCTCCTGGATGCTGGCGTAGTCGTCCTGACCCTGTACGGTTTTGATTTTAAAGCGGCGATAATCGCTTTTGCGGGGGACGCCTTTGGCAAAAACCACCATCGAGCCGACGGTGTTGGTTCCCTGCAAGGTGCTGATATCGTAGCACTCAATGCGCAGGGGGGCCTCCGGCAAGTCGAGGGACTGCTGCAACTCGGCCAGCCCTTCGGTTTGTTTGTTCTCGTCGGCGGCCCACTGGGCGCGGAGATGATTGAGGGTTTCTACGGCGTTTTCGGCGGCCATCTCCAACAGTTCTTTTTGTTTGCCTCGACGGGGGACCTTCATTACCACGTTGGCCCCGCGCTTGCTCTTGAGCCAGTCGCGGATAATCAGCAGTTCATCCACATCCTGGGGCAGCACAATTTGGGGCGGGATACTGGCGGCCTGGTCGTAAAACTGCTTTAAAAACGAGGTCATAATCTCGTCGCTGTCCTCGTCGGCCGTGCCTTCCAGAATAAAATAGTCTCGCCCGACCAGCTTGCCGCTGCGGATAAAAAAGACCTGTACGCAGGCGTCGCCATTGGACCGGGCAAAAGCCACCACATCCTCGTCTACCGTGGCGGCGTTGACCACCTTTTGCTTCTCGACAATCTGGTCGATGGCCTTGATCTGGTCGCGGAGTTGGGCGGCCCGCTCAAAGTCCAGCCCTTCGGCGGCGGCGTCCATGTGGCGGCGTAAGTCGGCTACAACCGGCCCGGTGTTGCCGCCCAAAAAGTTGCACAGGTTGTCGATAATGCGGCGATACTCCTCCTGGTTGACCGCCCCAATGCAAGGTGCGGCGCAGCGTCCGATGTGATAGTAGAGGCAGGCCCGCTCGTCGTTACCGTCGATATTCCGGGTGCAGGTTAAATAGGGAAAGATTTTGCGGATCAGGTCGAGCGTTTGGTAGGCGGCCCAGGCGGCGGTGTAAGGGCCAAAGTATCGAGCGCCGTCGTTGAGCAGGCGGCGGGTGGTGGTGACGCGGGGAAAAGGTTCTTGCCAGTGAACCTTAATGTAGGGATATCGCTTGTCGTCCTTAAGGCGGACATTGAAACGCGGCTGGTGCTTTTTGATGAGGGTGTTTTCCAGCAACAGCGCTTCCAACTCGCTGTCGGCCACAATAAATTCAATATCCGCAATCTCTTGCACCAGCCGCCGGGTTTTATCGTTGGCCTGGGCCGATTTGTGGAAGTAGGAGCGCACCCGGCTTCTCAGGTTGATCGCTTTGCCCACATAAATCACTTTGTCCTGCGCGTTTTTGTGCAGGTACACGCCCGGTTTGGTCGGCAGGTTTTTGAGAATTTGGTCGATTTTTGGTGTGGTCATAACGAAGGTATTTTACCACAGATTGATGCACGCTAAAATACCCCAACAAGAGAATTTGGGGGATTGGAGTCCATTAGTAATGAGAATTAAATAACTGTCCCTCAACGTTGTAATTGGTAAATGGTAATTGGTTATTAAGCCAATCCCTAATTACTAATTACCATTTACTGCGCTCTGAAATGAGACAGACAGTTATTTAATCCCGATTCCTTAG
>JAJRVO010000052.1 GCA_024277275.1 Chloroflexota bacterium | reverse complement strand
TCGAAATCCACCCCGATGCTTCACAATCAACGGAGAAACAGTCGGTGGAGCGATTGGACGAGTTGGATATTGGGCGCCCCGTATTTTTAAAAGTATCGCCCAGAAAAGATGAGTTAATTTTGGGCAATCACCGGCATGAGTTAATCCTGGTCGATTTAAAAAGCAAAACCTTAAAGACGCTGGACAAAAGCCCTCATGGCCGCATTGCCGGCGCCGATTGGTCGCCGGATGGCCGGTGGGTGGCTTATGGGTTTAAAGCCTCGCGGCATAGCTGCGCCATAAAGTTATGCAACATTGAAACCGGCCAAAGCCATTACGTAACCCCGCCCAACAATTTTATTGATTTTGGCCCCAGTTTTGATCCGGGCGGCAAGTATATCTACTTTATCTCCTATCGGGATTTTGACCCGGTCTACGACAGTCACTATTTTGATTTGAACTTCCCGCGTGGAAGTCGCCCCTATCTGCTAACATTGCAAAAAGAGTTGCCCAACCCTTTTATCCCCCGGCCCAATCATGTTGTCGCCAAAAATGATAAATCAAGCAATAACAAAAAAGAGACAACCGATAATGAGGGCAACGGCAATCAGAAAGATGAGGCATCGGAAGGCGCGGAAAAAAAAGTTAAAGAAGATAAACCCATCCAAATTGACCTGGAGGGCATTCAATCTCGTATAGCGGCCTTTCCGGTGGCCGAAGGGCGATATCATCAAGTTAGAGGCATTAAAAACAAAGTTCTCTTTACCTTATTTCCGGTTGAGGGCAGCCTGAACCGAAGCTGGCACAATAATAGCGGCAACGACGGTAAAGGAACCCTTGAGCAATACGACCTGGTTGAGCGCAAAAAAGAGTTCATTGTAAACGGGATTAGTAATTTTGAGGTTTCTCGCAATAAGAAATTTCTACTTTATCGCTCTAATAAAAATCTGCGGGTTCTCAAGGCCGGGGAAAAGCCGGATAACAACGCCGCTGGATTCAATAAAAAGAGCGGCTGGATAAAGTTGAACCGCCTGCGAGTCGCCATAAATCCGCCCGATGAGTGGCAGCAGATGTTCCGCGAAGCCTGGCGCTTACAGCGCGACCATTTCTGGGCAGAAGATATGTCGAGCGTGGATTGGGAAAAAGTTTATGAGCGATACTATCCCCTGATTGACCGGGTGGCCTCTCGCTCTGAGTTTTCTGATTTATTGTGGGAGATGCAGGGCGAGTTGGGGACCTCTCACGCCTATGAACTGGGGGGCGATTACCGGACATCGCCTCGCTACCGCCAGGGTTTTTTGGGCGCTGATTTTGAGTACGACCCCAATTTGGGCGGCTATCGGATTGCCCACATTATTCAGGGCGATACCTGGCTGGAAAAATTCGACTCGCCCCTGAACAGGTTGGGGGTGAATGTGCAAGCGGGCGATGTGCTGACGGCTATTGACGGGCAACGCCTGGGGCCTGACGTTTCACCCCAGCAGCTATTGGTCAACCAGGCCGGCGCGGAGATTCAACTGACAGTTCTATCTGCAAACAGCGCCGGCCAGAGTGACGAAGCAAAAAACAATGACGAGCAAGAATCGGAACCGCGTACCGTTTTGGTCAAAACGCTCTCCAATGACAGCCAGGCCCGATATCGGGAATGGGTGGAAAATAACCGGCGTCGCGTGCATCAAGCGGCCAATGGGCGCGTTGGCTACGTTCACATTCCCGATATGGGGCCTTTTGGCTACGCTGAATTTCACCGCTACTACCGCATTGAGTCTGAACGAGAGGGGCTGGTTGTAGATGTGCGCTTTAACGGCGGCGGTCATGTGTCGCAATTGCTATTGGAAAAGTTGGCCCGGCGCCGACTTGGTTACAAAAAACCCCGCTACGGTCAGGCATTCTCCTACCCCGCTTATGCCGTATTGGGGCCAATGGTCGCCTTAACCAATGAGTATGCCGGCTCTGACGGTGATATTTTTAGCCACGCCTTTAAATTGATGGAGTTGGGTCCCCTCATTGGCAAACGGACCTGGGGCGGGGTAATTGGCATCTGGCCGCGTCACTCGCTGGTAGATGGAACCCTAACCACTCAACCGGAATTTTCTTCCTGGTTTGAAGATGTGGGTTGGGCCATTGAAAATTACGGCACGGACCCGGATATCGAGGTTGATATTAAACCCCAGGATTACGCTGCGGGCAAAGACCCCCAGCTAGAGCGGGGTCTTAAGGAAATACTGAAACTGCTCAAAGAAAACCCGCCCCACATTCCCGACTTTGGCCCCAAGCCCAGCCGGGCGCTGCCAAAGCTGCCAAAGTTGAAGGGACGCAAATAACTACGCTTGATAATCAAAAACCAGCTTCAAAAAACTTTACACGTTTGTTCTAAATTTTAACAAAACAGATTCTTCTACACAATATATAGTGGTTAATTACCTTTAAATCCACAAGATATAGGGCTAATTAAAACATTCGCATAGATTCTAATTTGGGAAAAAGGCACAAATAAGGTATAATATCATGTCACACTTTTTAAGGTCGTAGGGTAAAAAAACACCCTCTTTTTATTCATCATAAATCAAGAAAAATTTCATTCTTGTGTAAACCAATTTCGGAGGCGCATTAATGGCTACCGTAACCCCAAATGATTATACAGCCGATAAGATTACGGTTTTAAAAGGACTTGAAGCTGTTCGACGCCGCCCTGGTATGTACGTAGGCGGCACCGACATCAAAGCCCTGCACCATTTAATTTATGAGGTGGTTGATAACTCGATAGACGAGGCATTAGCCGGTTATTGCGACCACATTCAAATCACCATTCACCCCGACAACAGCGTTTCTGTAGCAGACAACTGGCGAGGAATTCCGGTGGCTAAACACCCCACGTAAAAGGTTTCATCGTTAGAGTTGGTGATGACAACGCTCCACGCCGGCGGCAAATTTGACGGCAACAGCTATAAAGTTTCCGGTGGATTGCACGGGGTTGGCGTATCGGCGGTGAACGCCCTGAGCGAGTGGATGGTGGCCGAAGTGGTCCGTGACGGGGCAGTCTGGAGACAAGAGTACAAACGGGGTATCCCCCAGTCTGCGGTTAAAAGGGCGTCTAAACTACCGGCTGCTCAAAAAAACAAGACCGGCACCAAAACCATCTTCCGCTTTGACCCGGAGATATTCAAGGATGTGCCGGGCTATAACTGGAATACCCTGCTGGTTCGCTTTAGAGAAATGGCCTTCGTTACCAAAGGTATTCGTATTACTTTTAAAGATGAACGCTTAGATCCGGCCAGGGAGCATACTTTTTATTTTGAGGGCGGCGTGACATCCTTTGTACGCTATGTCAATCGCAATCGGCGGGCGTTGCACACCCCCGTTTATGTTGAAAAAACTGTGGATGACATTGGCGTTGAGGTAGCTATCCAATACACCGACGTTTACACCGAGAGCGTCTTTGCTTTTGCCAATACCATCCACACCCCGGATGGCGGCTCTCACTTAACCGGCCTGCGCGGCGCGTTGACCCGCACCATTAACGATTTTGCTCGCAAAAACGGCTTGCTCAAAGACAATGAAAACAACTTTTCCGGTGAGGATACCCGTGAAGGCATGACGGCCATTGTTTCCATCAAACATCCCGACCCCCAATTTGAGAGTCAAACCAAAGTTAAACTAATGAACGCCGAGGTCAAAACTATTGTCGAATCGGTGGTTGCGGAGCGTTTTTCTGCTTTTTTGGAAGAGAATCCCCGTTCGGCCAAAACCATCATCGAAAAATGTCTAACCTCATCGCGGGCCAGGAACGCGGCCAAAAAAGCCAGAGAGTTGGTGCTGCGCAAAAGCGCGCTTGAGAGCAGCACCCTCCCCGGCAAATTGGCCGACTGCTCCAGCCGGGATACCGAAAATACAGAGTTGTACATTGTTGAGGGCGACAGCGCGGGAGGCAGCGCCAAACAAGGGCGCGACCGTCGCTTCCAGGCTATTCTCCCTCTACGGGGCAAGATTCTCAACACCGAGCGCGCCCGCCTGGACAAACTTTTAAGCAACAACGAGGTCCGCGCCCTGATTACGGCCCTGGGTACCGGCATTGGGGATGATTTTAACATTGAGAGACTTCGCTACGGACGCATCATTATTATGACCGACGCCGACGTGGACGGGTCGCATATTCGCACCTTGTTGCTCACATTTTTCTTTCGCTATATGCCGGAGTTAATTGAGCACGGACACCTTTTTATTGCCCAACCGCCCCTTTACCGAATTAAGCACAAAAAAGAAGTGTCATACGTTTATACTGAGGGTGAAAAGAATAAATACCTCCAAAAGTTTAACAGCAATCTAAAAACTATCTATCTACAGCGGTATAAAGGTTTAGGTGAGATGAATCCGGAACAACTATGGGAAACCACTATGGACCCTGGAGTCCGCACCATTCTTCAAATTGCTATTGAAGATGCCGCCGCCGCCGACAAAATCTTTGATATGCTGATGGGCAGCGCCGTTGCTCCACGCAGAAAATTTATTCAGACCCACGCTAAACAGGTGCAGAACCTGGATATTTAAAGAACAGTCACATCGAAATTAAAAAAGCCGCTCTGTTGAGAGCGGCTTTTTTAATTTTTACTTTTTAATAAGGATGATCTTAGTGACCGTCCAAAAATAACTTCCCATTTTTGGAGTCAAAAAGTACACTTCTTGACTCCTTTTGCAGACACTTATTTGGCTCAACGCAGAATTGAGGGGTAAATGCAATGGGTAGGTCGGGTTTCGTACCTCAACCCGATAATCTTGGGCCGATTGTGTTGGGTTTCATTCTTCAACCCAACCTACCCCTCGAATCTACGTTGAACCACTTATTTTTAGATGATTACTTAGACAAAGGCAAGGTAGTAAGAAGGAAGCAAAGTAACTTGACCAACAAGGTCCTCAAGTTCTCTTTGTATATCCTCAGAACTTGCTATGCCGGCAATTAGAGCGCAGCAGCAACAGCAGAGCAATAAAATTACGACTACGCCGGCAATTATCATCATGCGTTTCCGACCGCCATCATCGTTGCCGCCAGCGGCAAAAACTCCTCCGGCGCTACCACCCCCACTTTTAACGCCGCCGCCGCTATCACTATCACCAGCATCGGCAACCGGGACACCACCCACTGGAGGAGGTGCGGTTTCCGGCTCAGACGTTGAAACTCCGTCATCTTCTGCTATTGCGGCAGACAACTGTGCTTGGTCTACAGCGACGGTTTTTGCTTCGGCGTCAATTTCATCTGGGCCGGCCGGGATGGTTTTAGCATCACCTTCGTCGTCGAGAAGAAACTGACCGGCTATGGTAGCTTCAAGGTCGGGATTTTCAAGCGGCGCGCCACATTCGGCACAAAATCGAGCATCCGCATCATTATTAGCACCACAATTTGGGCAATTCATAGGTCTTAAATCCTTTTGCACATAAATTTAAATGACTGTTACACTTATTAGGCCCTTAAGGGTCACACATCGACAAAAAATTGTCGATCAAGGTTGCAAGGTTGCAAAGTTGCAAATCACCAAACCTGCTACCCTGCAACTTTGCAACCTTGTTTTCCAAGCGAAGTCTTGGGAAAAACTTAGGCCCTTAGCAGTTGAATCCTTGCTTTTTGGGCAAGAAAATTCAGGTTATCCGGGGAGTAGGAAGTAGGGAGTAGGGAGTAGAGATTTTCCCCTTACTTCTTACTCCTTACTTCCTACTTCCCGCCTGTTTGGTTCTGGCT
>JAJRVO010000051.1 GCA_024277275.1 Chloroflexota bacterium | reverse complement strand
GGCAATGGCGCAACCGCCGTGCCGTGACAACCTGTGCAATTCTCGTCTTTCTCCAGCTTGTGGCCAACCGTCACCGGCTCAAATTCGATGTGGCACAACCGGCACATCTTCTCGCTTCGGGGCGTATCTCCGGCGTGGCTCAATGGCAATTCCACCACATCGGCTTTGCCATGACAACTTGTGCAAGGTTGCTCTTTAACCAGTACGTGTCCCGAAGTCACCGGCTCAAACTTGGTGTGGCCAGCCCCGCACATAACCGCCGTCCGGCCCTGGTGGCTAACGGGTAAAGCCACCACCTTGTCCTTGGCGTGGCAATTAGTGCAATCCTGATCTTCGTCCAGCGCGTGCGCTCTGGGCGTAGGCTCAAACTTGGTGTGACATAACTTGCAGGTATCCGCCGTCCGCCCAACGTGGCTTGCCGGCAACGCCACCAGTTTGCCTGCTGCGTGACAGTTGGTGCAATCCTGGTCCTGGTCCAACTTGTGGCCCACCGCTACCGGCTCAAACCTGGTGTGACACATTTTGCACTGTTCTCCCGTGCGCGGTGTCTCTCCCAGGTGGCTCTGCGGTAAGACCGCTATCGACGTCCCATGACAGTTGGCGCAATCCTCATCCTGCTCCAATACGTGTCCCGCCGGTTCTGCCTGTGTTGTGATATTATGACATATCTCACACATATCCGCCGTGCGGGGCGTGTCGCCACTGTGGCTCCCCGGCAAAATAGCCGTCTTGCCGCTATCTGCCAGTCCGTGACAATCATCGCATTGCCGTCCTTCGGCAGTGGTGTGGGCCAGGGGCGGCTGGTCTATCACATCATGACACACCTGGCACATTATATTGGTACGAGGCGTGTCACCGGCGTGGCTTTCCGGCAAATCCACCAATCCCTTGGGGTCATGGCACTGCCGGCACTCTTCCTTACCTTTGGGGCTGTGGGCAATGGCCGGCGGCGTCAGGGCTAATTTACCCTCATGACACATCCGGCACATTTCTTCAGTGCGTGGAGAAGGTCCGTAGTGGCTTTCCGGCAAATCCACAAAAGCTCTGGGACCGTGGCACTGAAAACACGGCTCCCGGCCTCTGATGATGTGAGCTATAACTGGGGGGATGTCCTCAGAAATTGTGTGGCAGACCAGGCACGCGTCTGCTGTACGCGGTGATGGTCCACCGTGACTCGCCGGCAAGATGGCTACCTGTCCGCTGCCCGTCAATCCGTGGCACTGTCCGCAATCCTGTCCTTTGGCCGTACTGTGAGCTACCGGCGGCCCGCCAGGGTAGGGTATGTGACACGTTTGGCAATCTTTATTAACACGCCCTGTGTGGTCGGCGGGCGCCGGCCACACTACATTTAGGCCGTGGCAAGCCAAACAGTCATCCCGACCTACAGGCGGATGGGCAATGTAAGGCGCTCCACCCGGCGGCGGTTCGGGTACAGGCGTACTTTGTAGGGGAGGCAAATTGGGAGCTTCAGCCCTAACGGGGTGAATAGATACGGCCATCAACATAAAAGTTAGCAGAATAAATACTATCCCTACGCCAAATAACGGCACAAGAGAAAAGGCCCTATCTTCTTCGGGGTTTTTAAGGAATCCAACCGGCCCTTGTCTGCGCTCTTTCAATATCTTCCCTCCTTTACCGCGTAGAACAATAATACATCGCCAGGTGAACAACCCCGACGATGTATTGTTAAAAGCTCTCGATTAAGAAAAACAGGGGGTACCAATCATCGTAAATGATGATTGGCAACCCCCCGTATCTTCAGACTACTTCACTGGGAACTTGTGGCACATATCGCACTGTTCACGATTTTCTACCTTATGCGGCAAGTCCGGCGGCATATCTACCGCCTCATGGCACATCTTACACATAACATCGGTACGAGGACTTGCGCCCAGGTGCGTTGTAGGCAGAGCGCTCAACACTCTGCTGTTGTGACAAGGCGTGCATGTGTCGCGTTTTTTATCGTCCAGCGGATGCGGCGCAGCCGGCGGTCCCAACTCTTTAACGTGACAGAGTTGGCACGTCTTCAGTTCACGCGGGGTTTTTCCCTTATGACTCACGGGCAGTGGCGCGATCTTATCCGTATGGCAACCGGTGCAGGTTTCGTGTCCCTTAGCCAGGTGAGCAATAGACGGCACAGTTTCAAACTTGGTGTGGCACAGCTTACACTGTGTCTCGGTTCTATCCGCATGGTTCTTGGGCAACGGCACAATTGCTGTTCCGTGACAACTTGTGCAATCCTGGTCTTTAGCCAACTTGTGACCCACCGTTACCAAATTGAACTCAGTGTGGCACAACCGGCACATCTTCTCCGTGCGCGGCGTCGCCCCGGCGTGGCTGGCCGGCAAGGCTACCACTTTAGCTTTGTCGTGACAACTGGTGCATTGCTGACCCTTGTCTAGCACGTGGCCCTTGGTTACCGGCTCAAACTCGGTATGACAGGCCGCGCACATTACCGCCGTTCGACCGTCATGGCTCTTGGGCAGAGCAACAACCTTGTCCTTGGCGTGACAATTGGTACAAGCCTCATTTTTAGCCAAGACGTGTCCCTCGGGTACCGGCGTAAATTTGGTGTGACACGCTTTACACGTAGCTGCCGTGCGCGGCGTCGTTCCCAAGTGGCTGGCCGGTAACGCTACCAGCTTGTTGGACGCGTGGCAGTTGGTACAGTCTTGGTCTTTAGCCAGCTTGTGACCCACCGCTACCGGTTCAAACTTGGTATGGCACAGTTTACACTGCTTCGCCGTTCGCGGCGTGGAGCCCAAATGGCTCGCCGGCAAATCTACCAATTTGCCTTTGGCGTGACAGTTAGTGCAGTCCTGGTCTTTGTCCAAGACGTGGCCTACTGTTACCGGCTCAAACTCGGTGTGGCACAGCTTGCACTGTTCCTCGGTTCTATCTGCGTGGTTCTTGGGCAGCGGAGCTACCGCCGTTCCGTGACAGCTTGTGCAATCCTGGTCTTTATCCAGCACGTGACCCACTGTCACCGGGTTGAACTCATTGTGGCACAAGCGACACATCGCTTCTGTCCGAGGCGTACTCCCGGTGTGGCTGCTTGGCAAGGCCACTACTTTGGCTTTGTCGTGACAACCGGTACAGGGTTGATCTTTCTTAAGTACGTGACCCTTAGTCACCGGCTCAAACTTGGTGTGGCACGCTCCGCACATTATCGCCGTCCGACCTTCGTGGCTCTTGGGCAAGTCTACTGCCTTACCTTTGGCGTGACAGTTGGTACAGGCTTGCTCTTTATCCAGAACGTGACCCTCGGGTACCGCTTTAAACTTGGTGTGACACGCTTTACACGTAGCTGCCGTGCGCGGCGTTGCTCCCAGGTGACTGGCGGGCAACGCTACCAACTTGTTGGCTGCGTGACAGTTAGTGCAGTCTTGGTCTTTAGCCAGCTTGTGGCCCACTGCCACCGGCTCAAACTTGGTGTGGCACAATTCGCATTGCTTCGCTGTTCGCGGTGAACTCCCCAAATGGCTTGCCGGTAAATCAACTAATTTACCTTTGGCATGGCAGTTGGTGCAGTCTTGCTTTTTGTCCAACACGTGGCCTGTTGTTACCGGCTCAAACTCAGTGTGGCACAGCTTGCACTGTTCCTCGGTTCTATCTGCGTGGTTCTTGGGCAACGGAGCTACCGCTGTTCCGTGACAACTTGTGCAGTCTTGGTCTTTGTCTAACTTGTGACCCACTGTCACCGGGTTAAACTCGGTGTGGCACAAGCGACACATCGCTTCTGTCCGAGGCGTACTTCCTGTATGGCTGCCTGGCAAGGCCACTACTTTGGCTTTGTCGTGACAACCGGTACAGGGTTGGTCTTTCTTAAGTACGTGCCCCTTAGTCACCGGCTCAAACTTGGTGTGACACGCTCCGCACATTATCGCCGTCCGACCTGCGTGGCTCTTGGGCAAGTCTACTGCCTTACCTTTGGCGTGACAGTTGGTACAGGCTTGCTCTTTATCCAGAACGTGACCCTCGGGTACCGCTTCAAATTTGGTATGACACGCTTTACACGTAGCTGCCCCACGCGGCGTCGTCCCCAAGTGGCTGGCGGGTAGCGCTACCAGCTTGTTGGCTGCGTGACAGTTAGTGCAATCCTGGTCTTTAGCCAGCTTGTGACCCACTGCCACCGGCTCAAACTTGGTATGGCACAATTCGCACTGCTGCGCCGTACGCGGCGTGGTTCCCATATGGCTCGCCGGCAACTCAACCAGTTTTCCTTTGGCATGACAGTTGGTACAATCCTGGTCTTTGTCCAAGACGTGGCCTACTGTTACCGCTTCAAAATCAGTGTGGCACAACTTGCACTGTTCTTCGGTTCTATCCTGGTGATTAGTAGGCAACGGCACTACCGCTGTCCCGTGACAGCTTGTGCAGTCTTGGTCTTTGTCTAACTTGTGACCTGCTGTAGGGGGTTCAAACTTGGTGTGGCACAACCGGCACTGGGCTGCGGTGCGGGGGGATGCCCCTTCGTGGCTGGCCGGCAAATCTACTACTTTGCCCTTACCATGACACCCGGTGCAATCCATTGACTCAGGCACTACGTGACCCACCGTTACCGGTTCAAATTTTTTGTGGCATAAGCGACACTGGGCATCAGTGCGGCCCAAGTGGGTTTCAGGCATTGGCACCACTTTGGTTCCGTGGCAATCGGTGCAGTCCTGGCCTTTATCATCCAGCACGTGACCCACCGTCTCTTCAACGCCAAACTCGTGGCAGACCATACACATATTGGCCGTACGCGGCGATGGCGGACCGTGGCTATCCGGCAGAATAGCTACTTTATCGCTCCCCTGCAAATCGTGACATAGGCTACAATCCTGCCCCTGGGCAGTATTGTGAATCTTTGGCGGCCCGCCAGGGTACTCAACGTGGCACGATTGACAAGTGCCATTGCCCCGACCTACGTGATCAGAGGGTACCGGCCAGACCGAACCATGGCAAGCCAAACAGTCGTCTCGACCTGATGCCGTATGGGCAATGTATGGCGCATCGCCCACGGGGGCGCGAGTAGGTGTAGCAGCCGGGGTTGGCGTTGTCTGGACGTTTGGCGAGGCCGCTTTTACTTCTGGCGTCAAGGCGCTTGCCATCCAGCCCCAGGCCACTACACTAACCACCACCCCCAACAAGATAAGCCAAAAAGCCGGTCCAATAACACGGCCGCGCAATGGAACGCGAGAGGGTATTTTTCCTTCTTTATTGGCTTTAACGCAAGAGAGCCATCTTTGGTCAGAATCTTGCATATTGTCCTCCTCTCCTAAATGTAAATCCTATGTGTGAATAATGTGACAATTGGCAGATTATAACATGCGACAAACTGTTTTGCAAAACTTTGGTTCACTTCCTTAAAATAAGATTAAAAATGAACCCCCATAATACTCAATCTCCATCAATCCGCACCTTTCAGATTAGGGTGGTTCATTGGATACGGGAATTAACTTTACACTTTTGACAAATGCCCAACGGCGAACGATGAATAAGCGTAAATATCCAGTGTTGTTCATTTGTCTACCGTCTATCGTCTTTCATCAAATAAAAAAGTGTTACCCAAATTGCGAACCATCTTTAAAATTTTTTCTTTCTTAAAACCCTGTCGACAATAAGATAAAGTTATTATAATAATATTGCTTGCTACAGGTAAGTGACAAATATCCTTAAATCATTATGACATATGTCACACAATATTTAAGAGATGGCTCAATCATCTATATAACGGCGTTCACCGGCAAGATGTTACCGAATTAAATTTTTAATCTTCATAATTCGCAGCTTGATATGCAAAACGTGTTTCCAACACGTTTGTGTGTCGGAGGACACTGCAATTGAAGTTGACAAATGATATGCTATAAGAAACTCTTACAAATATCGTGTTTACCAAACATTAACTACTTCTTAACAACTTCTGAACATCTTTTTGCTAATCTTGTAAAAGTTATAAATAAACGGTTATTCGCACTAACAGAAATGTAAACAAGGAGATTAAAAATGTTATCTAAAAAATTATTTGTTATTTTACTCATATTGTTCAGTTTAAGCTTAGCTGCCTGTTTGCCGTCGGGCGAACAGCCGTCCGGCCCGGCAGGACAGCCGCCCACCGGCGCAACGTTTGGTCAAGGGCAAGCGGCAGGCGGGCAATCTCCTCAAGGCCAACTTCTGGCAAGCAGACAACTTTCTGGTCCGGCGGGGTCGCCGGCAAGCGGGTCGTTGCCTCAAGGCCAACCGCCGGCGCAGGTATCCCAGTCGGGGCAACCGGCAACAAGCAGCCCCGTCACCCAAGCCGCGCCCTCTGACGTAAGTTTCACTTATACCATTGTAGATACCGGCCAGACCAACTGCTATGATAATCAAGTTGGGATATCCTGCCCGCAGACCGGGCAATCCTTCTCCGGTCAAGATGCCCAGTATGCGGGAAATCAACCCCACTACACCGATAACGGCGACGGCACAATCACCGATAACGTCACCGGCCTGATGTGGCAAAAAGACCCCGGTCCCAAAAAGACCTACACCGAAGCCGTTGCGGGAGCAAATCCTCTCACTCTGGGCGGTTATAATGATTGGCGACTGCCGACCATCAAAGAACTCTATTCGCTCATTTTGTTCAGCGGCCTGGATGTCAGCCCTTGTATGGGCGGCGGGGCGTGCAACAATGTGCCTTTTATCGACACCGCCTACTTTAACTTTGAATATGGCAACACCGCCGCCGGAGAGCGCATCATCGACGCCCAGTACTGGTCCGGCACGGAGTACGTCAGCGCTACTATGGGCGGAGCCGCTACCGTCTTTGGCGTTAACTTTGCCGATGGGCGTATCAAGGGCTATCCGCGAGACACCGGGCCGGGCGGCACGCCCTTTACCGAGTTTGTTCGCTATGTGCGCGGCAACCCCAATTATGGCATCAACAACTTTAGCAACAACGGCAATGGAACCATCGTCGACCAGGCCGCCGGACTGACGTGGATGCAGGTAGATAGCGGCGCCGGTATGAAGTGGCAAGACTCCCTGGCCTACTGCCAAAACCTGTCCTACGCCGGGTTTGACGACTGGCGACTACCCAACGCCAAGGAACTTCAGAGCATTGTGGATTACAGCCGCTCGCCGGCTACTACCAACTCTGCGGCCATTAATCCGCTTTTCAACGTCACCGCCATCACCGCCGAAGACGGTCAGACAGACTATCCCTTTTACTGGACCGGCACCACGCACGCAACTGCTTCCGGTCGGGGCGACTCCGCTAACTACATTTCCTTTGGCGAAGCGTTGGGCTATATGCGCAATGCCTGGATTGACGTTCACGGCGCGGGCGCCCAGCGCAGCGACCCCAAAACCGGCAGTTCCGCCGATTACCCACAAGGACACGGGCCTCAGGGCGACGCTGTGCGCGTCAACAATTACGTTCGCTGTGTGCGCGATGGTGGGGTTGTGGCGGTGGCCGGGGGCAGTTTTAATCCTGCGGGTCAATCGTCCGTTGCATCGCCTCCCGGAGGCGGAGCAGGTCAGCCGCTTGCCGGAGCGTCTCTCGACAGTCAAGGAGGGGGTATAGGTCAACAACCTCCCGCCGGGTCGCCCCCCCAAGGTGGGGCGGGTCAACCCCCTGACGGCAGAACGCCTCCCCAGGAAGCGATAGATGCCTGTAACGGAGTTGGTCAAGGCAATACCTGTGACGTAACCACACCCCGCGGAACCCTGACCGGAACCTGTATGCCGATTGCTAACCAACTGGCCTGTGTGCCGCAAGGAGGGCCGCCGTCGGGAAGGCCGTAAACCATTAGGGAATGTATCCAATGCGTTGAGGAGTGCAATGAGGATGATGTTATCTACATCCTCATTAATTTTGTTGCTCTAGTACACGGCGGCGTAAATCCTTCGGTAGTTTATGGAGTGAAAAAGTGCACTTTTTCACTCCATAAACTAAGCAACGCGCTGCTTGTAACTACCGAAAGACTTCCGCCAAGCTGTACTAGCATACGCTGAATTTGAGCAACCACCATTTCAATAGCCTTAATGTTTTGCCCACCTCGAGGGATAATCACGTCGGCGTAGCGTTTGCTTGGCTCCACAAATTCCAGGTGCATGGGCCTGACGGTGGCCAGGTACTGCTCAATGACAAGATTCACTGAGCGACCCCGTTCGGCTGTGTCGCGCTTGAGGCGTCTGATAAAGCGCAAATCGGCGGAGGCGTCTACGTAGATTTTTATGTCCATCATCTCCCGCAGCTTTTTGTCGACAAAGATGAGAATGCCCTCCACCATAATAACCGGCCTGGATTGAACCAGTCTGACTTGACCCGTCCGCACGTACTGGGCAAAATCATAGACCGGAACCTGCACCGGTTGACCCTGCAACAGCGTTTCCAGATGAGCAATCAGTAGCTCATTCTCCAGAGAGTCGGGATGATCAAAGTTAAACGCTTTTCGTTTAGTCAGGGGCAGATGGCTCAAATCACGATAATAGGCGTCGTGTTCAAGATAAGCCAGTTGGTTTGGCTCGATCAGTTCCAGTATTTTTTGAGAAACTGTGGTTTTGCCGGAGGCAGTACCCCCGGCTACGCCAATGATAATGGGCTTTTTCATGGCTTCCACACTAAAAATGCAAACAAAACCGGACCGCTCGTCTTTTGAGCAGTCTGGTTTGACTGTGGGGTATTTCAGGCGGGCAGGTGAACGTGGTTGCAGGATGTTAAGCGGGCTTGCCGTCTTTTAACCAGGTATACCACTCTTCTACCAATGCCGTTCCATCTGCAAACTGGTCGTCGTCCAGACAAGACCACCAGGCAGAGTCGGGACCGGAATCAACCAGAGTAACCCAGTCGGGCAGGTTGCCCAAAGCAGATTTAATCTCCGAGAGTGTCCACCCCGCTTCAATTAAAGCTGTTACAGCATCATTTTTTGTTTTCATCGTCTTTGATCTCTAAATGTTACATCAATGTAGTCATTTATTTGATTCCCAATCAGGGAACTTTAATCCATTATATCGTAAATTGGTTACAGGTGAGTTACAGGCTATATATTAATTGGCAGGATGATTGTTAGCGGGCAAATGCCCCATCCTCAGACACAACCATCTGATCAGAAAAGAACAGAACAGGCAGCGACAATTTGATAGCGCGATTTTCAAACACTTTGAGAGCGGCCTGATTTACCTGTGATTTAACGATGCCCAGCTTATGAACGTGATGGGCAAACGGTTGCTCAGGATTCCACGGTTTAACGCCATAATCTATCCGGATATCAAAAGAGTACTCGCCGACCGTAGCCAAAAGAGGCTCGGACCAGAGGATGTGCTGAGTTCTGGTTAATTGCCTCTTTTAGGACCGGCAACACCGTCTCCAACTGCTCAAGCGTGGTGTTGCGGTGGATGTGAAAAAGTTCTGCCTGGTAGTAGTAGCCGGCAATATCCAAATTACTAATCGACTCGCTGCCAAAAACCTTGTTGGGCAGTAAAATCTTTTCCCCGTTAATTGTTTCCACCAGCGAACTCCGCAGGCCAACCTCACGCACGTAGCCTTCTACCCCGGCTACGTTAATCCGGTCGCCGGTTTTAAAGGGTCGCTGCTATGTACACGACAAAAAATTTAAGCACAATATTTGGTGTCAATTTCGCAGCAAAATGTTGCATTTGGCGTCGAAAATGACCGAAATTCGCGCTGTTTTCTGCAAAATTGCAACTCAACAAGGTGGATTTGGCTGTGCGAAAACTTTTGTCGTGTACTTAGGGGTCGCTGGATAAAAACTATGATGCCGCCAAACAGGTTAGCTACGGTGTCTTACGCCGCCAGAGCAAAAGCCAGACCGCCAATGCCTAGTACAGCTTGGCGGAAGTCTTTCGGTAGTTACAAGCAGCGCGTTGCTTAGTTTATGGAGTGAAAAAGTGCACTTTTTCACTCCATAAACTACCGAAGGATTTACGCCGCCGTGTACTAGTCCGGCCAGGATGGCGCCCACATCGTATCCGGCATTATTTAACCCGATCAAAATACCCAGCGAGATGACAATAAACTTTATTCCGGTTCTAATGATGGGCAATAACTGGTCGTCAAGGTCAGTTTCTGTTTTTTGGGCAAGTTTAACAAAATACTCTTTGTGAAACGCATCGTAAAGCCTAAGCGCCAGCCAGGCCACAATAAGGGCGATAACAAATTGGAACGCATTTCCAAGCCAGTGAGCGGCATTATCGGATAGATTTAAGGTCGTTAAGCTGTAACGAACGCCAATCAGAGTGATAATCACCACTAACGGCTCTTCTACCATATCTACAATAATATCGTCAATTTGTGTTTGAGTTTTGCTGGTTAGAGACTTGATCCAGCGGTTCGATATCCAATATACCGCCTTGCCGATGATAAAGAAAAGAACAATCAATAACAGGGCAATGAGCCATTGGCTAAGCATGTTGCCATAATAAACTGTGTCAAAAAAGCCAGACATATATTATCTCCGGTTAGAATGAATTGGCTTTGGTCAATTTTACCAGTTTTCTACTCTGTTCCATTTTGGGTCCACCACAGCAGAGACTCCATAAATTCTGCGGTAAAACGCTGCGCTTCTACCTCAACAGCCACATCTGCCATTGAGCTATTCTCTGTGCCAATACGTTGATCAATCACGGTCATGCCCCGGGTAAGTTTACCGCTTGTCTCTACTTCAACGTGAAACTTTTTAGCCTCAATTAAATCTGTATGGACGGCTACCCCGGCAGCCAGCGGGTCGTGAAGAATACAGATTGGCGGATTGTAACCAAAATCGGCGTAAGCATCCATCATAAACTGTATAATTTGCAGCACAAAACGCGACTTTTCATTGTTGATTTTTTGGGCTATCCACTTAAGCCGAGACACGATGGTTACGATTATTCAACCGTAACCCACCCTACGCCGACTTAAGTCGGCAAAATACCGGTCGCGGCTTAAGTTGGTAGCCCAGCCCCCTTGTTCCCGTACTACCGCACAGCAATGCAGCAAAGACGCTTTGCATCAGTTTGAGTGGACGACGACGCAGAATATCCGGGAAGGCGTTCCAACGTCAGGATGTTGGAACGAGAAAGATTAATGAGGATATTTGCCTGCAACGTTACTGTAAAATGATTGAATCTGTTCCATATCAGTTTTGATATCGCCGGAAGGGGTTATGACAGGACCAAATCCAAGCGTTTTGTTTTTATAATCAAAATAGGCTAACACAACAGGAACATTAGCCCCTTGAGCAATGTAATAAAAACCTGTTTTCCACTTGGCTACCTTTTTACGCGTCCCTTCAGGCGTAATGCAGATAATGAGCTTGTCTCGACGATTGAACTCTGTGACCATCTGATCGACCACTCCCTGCGACGCGCTGCGGTCAATGGGTATCCCCCCCAACCCATACATAATGAAACCATACGGCCAACGGAAAAGGGTGTTTTTTCCCATCCAGTAAACCTTGATATCCAAAGCAAAAATGGTTGCAATGGTAAACACAAAATCCCAGTTTGAAGTGTGGGGCGCGCCAATAACTATGAATTTGGGCTTATCAGGCACTTCTCCTGTAACGCGCCAACCATAGATTTTTAGGACAAATTTTCCTATGATTTGAGTGATTTTATTTCCTTGTTTAGGAACCGCATCGCCAAGAGAGGGTATGTTCATCATTTAAATTACTTGTATATTAGAGTCATAGTCATAGTACCTTAAAAAACGAATAGTGTGATACACTTAGCCCTGGAAGGGATGGAGTAGGCTATTAAAAATAACTGAGGAGTCACAGGACTGCCTCTGGGGACAGAATGCCAACCTTCCT
>JAJRVO010000050.1 GCA_024277275.1 Chloroflexota bacterium | reverse complement strand
TACTTCGCCCACAGTCTGAAACGCTGTAGAGCGGTCTCTCAACCGGCGAGCAATGTAAAACAGGTTAACCGGCGTGATAGCGGAGACATATCCTTCCAAGCGACCATCGGCATTGGCCTGCCACAGTTCTGCGGCATCATCGGCAAAGGGGTCTCGGTCTAAAAAGAGATCAAGAATGATGTTGGCGTCAAATAAAACGCGCATCAGGCATATTTTCTCATCAGATAGTCAATGTAGTCATCTGCCAAATCGGTATCGGTGGGTATTGGCTCTCCGGGAACGGGTTTGAGCATCCCACGCACACGCTCAAGCGAGGTCTCTGGCACCTTACGCTTAAATGTGCGGCGACTAATGAATCTTGCCAGGGTTTCCATAAGCGACAGTTGTTCATCCAACGATAAGTTTTCGATCTCTGTGACAATTTCTTGATAAATCATTGCGTATCTCCACCTGTATTATACCACAAGATAAAAAAACGGGCTGAAGTGTGAACTCCTATACCCGTCCTTCTACTATGAGGATCCCTTTTAGTAATCATTCAACCCCCTCTCGTTACCACGCTCCAGCGTGGTAATGCATACCTGGACGCTCTGCGTCCCCCGTGCAGGCCGACGCAGAGCGTCTGGTAACGTAGAACGTTGCTGAGGCGTTCCAACGCAGAGCATTGGAACGAGGGGGTGAACGGTTACTTTCCGATAAGCCCTACAACTCAACCATCGTTACCAAACCCTGCGCTTCGGCCTGACGGAGGATGGCGTTGGCGGCGGCGGCGTCTTGCACGGCCACGCCGACGGATTTAAAGAAGGTGATTTCTTCACGGGACTCGCGGCCCGACAGGTCGCCGTTGACAATGCTGCCTAGCTCGCCGTGAATGTCCAGTTTGGTGATGACGCCTTTGTCAAGAGGAATGATTAAATCTCCGGCTTCGGCCAGGCAAGACTGCAATGAGTCAACCACAATTTTGGCTTGTTTGACCGTTACCTCGTCTACCTCTTGCATGTGGGGAGCATAGGAGCCAACGCCGGTAATATGAGCGCCGGGCGACAAGTGACGGCCATCGAACACGGGCTTTTCAGAGGTGGTGGCGGCAATAATAATATCGGCTCCCTCAACGGCCTCTTTCCGGGAACCGGCCGCCAAGACCAACGGCGCATTGGGCCAACCGGCAACCTCCTCCGCAAAAGCCTCAACCGAAGATGGAGTGCGACCCACAATGCGAACCTCTTTGACTTGTCGCACCACGCAAACGGCCTCAAGTTGAGCGCGGGCCTGAACGCCGGAGCCAAAAACCGTCACCACCCTGGCATCGGGCCGGGCCAGCAAGTCAGCGGCCAGCCCCCCGCCGGCGCCGGTACGCAAGGCGGTAAGAGCCTCGCCGTTAATCAAGGCTGTTGGCTGCCCCGTATTCGGATCAATGACCGTAGCCAGAGCAAGAATTGCCGGGAGACCCTTGCTGGGATTGTCGCCCCAAATAGAAACCATTTTAAAGCCAATTTCTCGACTCTGGGTTAGAAATGCGGGCATAAACAACAGCAAGCCCTGGTCGGTTTCAAGGCGGGTGCGCAAGGGCACAACAGACTTGTTGGCCGAAAGTTGACCAAACGCGCTGCGCATCGCCTCAATAGCCTCACTCATAGACAGCGCTTTATGTACATCACCGGCGGATAAAACTCTGATTTTCATTGTGTGTTCCCTTTCCTAAGTTTAATGAGTTAGGTGAGTTTAATGAGTTTAATGAGTTTTATTAGTTTAGTGAGTTTAGTGAGTTTAATGAGTTTAATGAGTTTAATGAGTTTTACTCACCTAACTCACCCAACTCCCTAACTCACCTAACTCACCCAACTCACCAACTCACCCAACTCATAAAACTCATTGAGCGTAAACGGCCAAAACAATTTCCGGGGTAATATTGGCCTCGATAAAGGCGGCCACAAGCAAAAGAGGGATAATTAAAAAGACAAGGACTTTAATAAAGTTGGCGCTAGTCAACAATAGCCCCTGACCAACATCCAGGCCTTTTGGCGGCGACACCATGGCCGCTCCAATGCGCAGGGCAAAGGTCATCCCAATTAAGATAGCGGGGATTTCGAGGATGCCGTGCGGCAATATAAACGCGGCTACAAATAGCCAGGGATTGTAGCCTAACATAACAATCTCGGTAATAAGGAAACTGACCAGACCCATATTTACCAGCGTCAAAAGAAGGGTCATTGAGCCAAAGGAGAATACACTAATCAAACCGGCCAATATCATCACCCGCACGTTATTAAAGAAAATAAATGGCGTGGAAATGGAGGGTAAAAACCGTATTTTTTGGACATCTTTAAAAGTATCAGCCGAAATCTGCTGCAAGGGAAATATCTCTGGGGGAATTGGATACTGCTGGGCATAACTAATTCCCAGAGCCACAGAAGCTACCGTGGCAATCAGAATAACGGCAAACGGCAACCTTTGGTTTTTTAAGAGCAGCGGAATATCGTGTCGATAAAAACGAGACAGGTTAAATTGGGCATCCTGGTGGTTGGACCGTTGGGTCGCTAACTCTGGGGGTCGCAAAAAGTAACCTCGCAGGTCGCGCCAGATGGTTTTGAGATGGAGTTCATCCATCTCTTTTGAGAGAATATCCTCCCGATTAAAGATGCGAATCCCCATACGCACCAAAATCAGGTTTACTACCAGCAAGGCCAAAACAAACCACCACAGAGCGCTATATTCAGCGTAAAACATAACGACGCTTTCGGCCTGAATTAAGAGGGCCATTGGAATAATGATAAAGCTGGCCAGCAGGTTGGCCGCCCGGACGCTGGTGGTCTGGCTGGAGACAACCACCGCCCCGGAAACCATTACCAGGGCTTCTACCGTGGTCAGCAAAAACATCAAAACGGCTAGCTCCAGGGGCGGAACCCACGGCGGCGAGGTCAACAACCGGCTGACAAGAAAAACGGTGATACCAATGTAACTGGCCATCAGCGGTAAAAACAATGAAGAGAGCATTTTACCCAGGTAAAGTTCCAGGTCGGTCAACGGCATCGACAAAATTGGCTCAATGCTGTTACGCTCTTTCTCGCCGACAAAGGATTCCAGGGCGATAATGAGCGAAAATGAGATGGGAAAAAAGCCGACAATCATTAACAAAAAGGGGTTGATACGCTCAACCAGAATGGGGTCGGTAAATTGGGAGACCCAGTTGGTGGCCCATCGGGAAGTGAAATCCATTAAAAAGGGAAAGATGAGAGTCAGAACGATGGTGGGAGTCAAGATACGCCAATCTCTGAGACTATCGCGCACCTCTCGGCGGGTGAT
>JAJRVO010000593.1 GCA_024277275.1 Chloroflexota bacterium | reverse complement strand
TTCTCGCGGACATCGGCCGGCACGTCGGCGGCAAAACTGACGGTGTCGTTGGGGATGTCGGCAGACTCGGTAACAACCACCACCACATCTTTAACATCCGCAATGTCGTCTTCAACGCTGCTGCGGGCGTCAACATAGGAGGCTCCTGCATCACATTCGCCGTTGTACACAGCGGTGATAACGTTGTTGTGAGAGCCAACGTCCACCACCTCAATGTCCGTTGCCGGGTCTAAACCGGCGGCGGCCAGGGAGATGCTGGGGATAATCCAGCCGGAGGTTGACAGCGGGTCGGGCCGGCAGAAGGTCTTTCCGGCCAGGTCGGTAATAGCTTCAATGCCGCTATCGGCCTTGGTGACAATTTGACCCTTGTAAGAGGTGCTGCCAAAGCGAACGGTGGCCAGAGCTACATCGACGCCGTATTTTTCATTGGCCAGGATGTAACCAAAGGTGTTGAGCCAGCCGATTTGAGCATTACCGGCGCCCATTGCTTCGATAACGGCGGCGTAGCTGGTGGCTACGTTAGAGGTAACGTTGTAGCCGGTTCGTTCGGCAATCATGGCTGCCAGCGTGTCGCCGGAGGCCAGGATTTCTTCGGTGTCGCCGGAGGGCACAAAGGACATTATCAGGCTAACGTCTCCGGCCATTGCTTCCTCTTCAGCAGGGGCGGCGGCTTCAACCGGCCAGCCGGTAGAGATGCTGCCATCAATGAGACCTTGCTCTACGGCTGCCAGTCCATCGCGCAGTTCTTGAGGCACTCTGTCTTCCCAATCATGGAAGGAGGACAGGCCCACGCCGCCATTGGCGGTGGTGCTAAAGAAGTTGGTTCCGCCTTCAAAAGTACCATTTTCCATCCGGCTGATAGCCTCGGCTACGGCCACGTCAATCTTTTTGAGGACGCTGGTCATATAAACTTCTTTAGCATCGGGGTTAGTTTCGGTTAAGTCGGCATCCACGCCGATTACGGCAAAGCCGCGGTCTTGAGCCGCCGCCGCCGAACCTAAACCAACCGGCCCGGCCACAGGGAAGATAATGTCGCAACCTTCGTCAAAGAAATTTTCGGCAAAGCTGCGGCCATCATCCAGGCTTTCAAAGTTGCCGGTAAAGGAGCCGTCGCCGCCGCCTTCTACGGCCCCGTCGGTTTTCCAGCCCAATACGCTGACACTGGCGCCGTTTTCATCGTTGTAATAGTTAACCCCATTTTCAAAGCCAACCATAAAGGCTACCACCGGCGGTATTTTGATGCCGCCATAGGTGCAGACAATGCCGGTTTCGCTCATTCCGGCGGCCAAATACCCGGCCATAAACGATGGTTCGTCCACGGCAAAGAGCAGGCCCATATCGCCAGAGGTTTGGCTGGGGAAGTCAACAATGGCGAACGGTATGTCGGGGTTGGCTTCAGAGGCAACCCTGGTGGCATCGCCCAGCAAAAAGCCAACGGTAACTATACCGTCATAACCCTGGCCGAGGAATTCGCCAATATTTTTTTCGTAATCAGTTTGTTGCTGGCTTTCCAGGAATTGAACGTCGACGCCTAGCTCTGCGGCGGCATCTTGCATACCTTTCCATGCTAACTGGTTAAAGCCTTTGTCGTCAATACCGCCCACGTCGGTAACCTGGCCGTATTTATGAGCAGCCATAGCAGTCGGCTCTTCTGCCTTTGCTTCTTCCGTCGGTTCTTCTTTGGGTTCTTCTTTAGGTTCTTCTTTAGGTTCCGGCGCTTTTGTTGGTTCTGGAGCCGGCGCTGCCCCGCCGCCACAGGCAGCTACTAACAATGCAAATACTACAAACAATATAAAAAGCCCATACGAACGTTTAAACATTTTGGTTCTCCTCCAAAATTAAAATTTAAGATTTTTATTGAGATAAAATTTGGCTATTCTGTCCAGAAACATCACCTCCCTTAATAAGGATACAACAACGCAAACCGGCATAAGACGGGTGTGTCCGACATTTTAGGAGGACCGGGGGGTATGGGGGGTGTCCCCCCAAATTCCCCCCTGCGCTTTCCAAAAATTTTGGACGCACCAGCATAAGATAATGCACTTGATTTTTATGTGATTATCAAATCCTTTCTGCCGCGTCATTGCGAGTTAATTTTCTGTGAACTGGATTTCTACAGGCAGATGTCTGGTGGCGTAGGAGTCGCCTTTGCTGAAGTAGAATTAATTGTGAAACTTATTATAAACCACCTGAGATAGGGAAGCAAGAAAGGACGGTGAATTCAGAAGGAAGGTATCCGGGTTTGGTCTGCGGCGATAAGTTTGACAATCTCAGTCTGTTGTGTTATTTCTAACGTTATGCAACAAAAAGAATTGGGGAAGAATATGCCGGTAAACAGCACAAAATCTAAGCAGCCGCCATCACCCGTGACCGGCTATTTTGAAGGCGAACGCCTGGAACTTAGCTGGCGCTATCTCTATCGACCGGAGTTTATACCTCTACTGATTGATTATTTAGGCGCTCGCCCCGGAATGCGTATTTTGGATGTTGGCTGTGGAACCGGGTTTTTGGCCCGTTTGCTGGCCCGAACCCTGGATGATGTCCGGGTGATTGGGTTGGACGCCGATACAAAACTGCTAAACCTGGCTCGTCAGATGGTGGAGCGTGAAGGGTTAACTTCTCAAGTAGAGTTGCAACAAGGCAATGCTTACCAAACCCCTTACCCGGCTGAAACATTTGATCTGGTGACCAGCCAAACCCTGTTGTGAATTTTGGGCGATCCCGCGCAGGGTCTGCGTGAAAAGATAAGAGCGGTTCGGGCCGGCGGTACGGTCTCAACTATTGCTTGCTTTTGCCACAGTGGAGGGTTGCCCCATTATCACGGCCGGTATCCGCTATCGGGCAACCACCGCATTGATGAACTGGACCTTAAGCTAGACCGCACCTGGCGTCGCAAGGTGCGTCCCCGGCTGTTAGGGGTCGATCATAGCATTCTTAATATGGACTTGCTATGGCAATTTAAAGCCGCCGGTCTTGAGAATGTTCAGATTAATGGACACCTGGGTCTGGTTTCTCCGGGAGACGCCCGTTTTTCTGTTGAGGATGGGCCAGCTTATGCCTTAGCCCGACAAAAGAAAGAGTTGGCAGGGCTTATTAAGATGCGTGAAAAAAATGGCAAAGAATTGGCTACGGATGGTTTCAGCCTGACCGAATTTGACGAGCTTATTGCCCTAAAGCAGACCCGGTATGAGTATCTTCAGGCTAACCCAACCCGCGTTGGGGAGATAATGGAGGTTTTTGCGGAGCCGCTGCTAATTTTGCGGGGTACAAAGCCTGCGTAAAAGAATATTTCTGTTTAACTTATTGGCTCGCCGATACCGCCAACACAATTTGCGCCCGGTTCCGGCGTGAACGGCCCTTTCTGATATCGATTAACAAACTGAACCAGCCGTTCATCTGCGGCATCATCCAGGTTAAGTTGCACGCGCCAGGCTGTGGCTACAATAGGGCTATCCAGATTAGGCACAGGGGCCATCACAATCAATGGTTCAGCTTGGCGACTGCGCTCCCGGCGAACAACCTCTCGCAATTTCTCAACCTGATCAACCGGCATTTCAGGCTGGTAAGCAAGCCACACAGCGCCATGCTCCATCGAGTGAATTATATTTTCTTCTGCAACGGGCTGATCATAAATGCCGCAATTTTGCCAGACGGAGCTATGACTTCCTCCAGCCGGTACGTCATGGTCGTAATGGATGTCGCCTTCCTCATGTCCTGCGCCGGGGTCGGGGAGTATTACCAGACCTTCTATGTCGCTTTTGGCAGCGGGCGGTTCTTGAACGCCCAGATAAAACAAACCGGCTACTACTAACACCAGGAGTACGCCTCCGCCGGTAAACCATCCCCACATAGGTATTTGTGATTGGTTTGCTGTTTTTTTTGTAACTTTTCGTCTTGCTTTAGATTGTAAGCGTTTCTTTTTGGCCATTACAATATTGCTCTTCTTTAGGAATAGGATATTTTTAGATGCTTATTAAGCGTTGGCTAAACTTTCAGCGACTCGGGTTAGACGGGCTTTGGCTTCATCGGCAACTTTTTTAAGAGAGTCGTTTTCAACCACTCCTAACATTACCATTGGGTCGACAATAGACACTGCCGATTGTCCCTCTTCGGTTTCGTACACAATCGCGTTGCAGGGCAAGAGTAAGCCAATTTCCAGCTCGTTTTGCAGGGCTTGGTAAGCCAGATTGGGATTACAGGCCCCCAAAATAATGTAGCGTCTAAAGTCGGCGTCAAGCTTCTTTTTGAGCGTGGCCTTAACGTCAATTTCGGTCAGCACGCCAAAACCTTCTTCTTTTAGGGCAGCGGTTGTTTTTTCAATTGCTTCCTCGTAGGGTACATTCAGAGTGGTTCGTAAGCCATAATCGGTTGTCATAATATTTTCCTCCATCGTATAGATTTATAATGATGGACATGATACTTTTTTAGGCAGAGAAGTACAAATGTCGGATTCGAAAGGGTGTGCAAATCAGTTGGGTATCACTTAGAGCCTATCCGTAAATTCAGGGAGTGCAGAATTTATTTTCACTATGTGCTCCCGTCGGATGTGGGTAGTAAAAAACTAAATTTACTGCCCTGGCCTTCGCCTTCGCTTTCGGCCCAAATATGCCCGCCGTGAGCCTCGACCAGGTGTTTGGCAATGGTCAGCCCGATACCGCTGCCGCCGCCGGCCCGGCTGCGTGATTTGTCTATCCGGTAGAAGCGGGTGAACAAATGAGGCAGTTGCTCGGCGGGGATGCCGATGCCGGTGTCGGCAATAGTAACAAGTAGGCGATTTTGGATTTTGGACCCTTCACTCTGTTCGAGGGCAGGTTTTGGATTTCGGATTATCTGTAGTTTGGCGGCAATTGTGACCGTGCCGCCCGGCGGGGTGTATTGCAAGGCGTTGCCGATGAGGTTAAGTAGAATTTGGTTTATGCGGTCTTCGTCGGCTATTACCGCAGGCAGGTTGGGAGAAATGTCCAATGTAAGGGCGACTTCTTTTTCCTCAAATTGGGGACGCAAGCGTGTAACCGTAGAGTGGATTACGCCGGTTATATCTACAGGCTGGCGATTAAGCTCAAATGCGCCCGCTTCTACCCGGCTTAACTCTTGCAAATTGTTGACCAGTCGCTGCAAGCGGTCGGCCTCCTGGTAAACTTGCTGGTAAGTGTCCGGTTGGGCCGGGAGAACGCCGTCAATTAACCCTTCCATATAGCCTTTGATGCTGGTTAAGGGGGTTCGTAACTCGTGCGTAACGTTGGCAATCAAATCGCGCCGTATTGCCTCTGTTTGTTCCAATGTTCCGGCCATCTGGTTAAAGCTGTGGGCGAGTTGTCCCAACTCGTCGTTGCTGTCTACTTTAACACGCTGGCGGTAGTGGCCGTCGGTAATATACCGGCTGGCCTGCATCATCTGGCGGATGGGCGTGACCACTCGCCGGGAAACAAACAGGCTAACCGCAACGGCGCATACCAGAGCCACTCCGGTGGCTATCATCAGAGCCTCGGTTACGGCTGCCCGGTAATTCTCGTACAGGTCGTCCTCCAGCTGTTGCATTCCCCGCCCCATGCCCATAGCCGGCCTGTCGTTGCCCATCATCAATTGCATGCCCATCATATGCCGGTTAAAGGTTGTGGGCGCCACCGACTCTGCGGCCAGGGCCAGGGTAGTCAGGCCGACAAGAATGACAATTAAATAAGAAATCATCAGCTTCCAGGCCAGTCGGGTTTGTGAGATTTGAGCGCGGAAATTTTTAATCACAGCGTTTCGTCCTCAAAGCGATACCCGATGCCGCGCACGGTGATAATCATTTCAGGTCGGGCGGGGTCGGTTTCAATTTTTTTGCGAACGTGACCCAGATGCACATCCACCACGCGCTCTTCGCCATAAAAGTCGTGTCCCCAAACACGTTCCAGCAATTGCTCTAGACTTAGCGCCCGGCCTCGATGCTCGGCCAGGGCGTACAGCAGGTCAAATTCAATCGCCGTTAACTAGATGGGTTGGTCGTTTTTCCAGACCCGGCGAGCGTCCACATCAATCCGTAAATTTTTAAAGGTCAGGGTGTGACTATCGGCTGTGCCGCGACCATAGCGGCGCAGCGCCGCTTTAATCCGGGCCACCAGTTCACGGGGGCTAAAGGGTTTGGTTAAATAATCGTCGGCTCCCACCGAAAGCCCGATAATTTTGTCCGTCTCCTCCGATTTGGCCGTCAACATAATGACGTACACGTCCGACCCGCGCCGTAGCCGGGTGAGTAACTCAATGCCGTCCATGCCGGGCAGCATTACGTCCAGCACAATCAAATCAGGTTTAAAAGCCTGGGCCGCCTTCAAGCCGCTTGGCCCGTCTACAGCCGTGTGGACGGTGTAGCCTTCGGCTTGCAGGTAGGCGGTGACAAGATTAAGAATATTTTGTTCGTCGTCAATGACCAGGATGGTTGCGTTTTTCATTTTCTGTTTCCAACATTCTTTCTTTTGTTAATTCGGTAATTCAATGCAGCCGTAAAAAAGGGCGAATGACGAACGACGGGAGACGAATGAAACGGTAGATTAAGAGTTTTGCCGTTCGTCCATCGTCGTTCGTCCGGTTGAATTAAACGCTCCAAACAATTACCGAATCACCTCTAGTTTTATACATGATAATGCAACAAATAGCAAAGAGGCAATATTTAAAGATTTTGACAATATGCAAAAAATTGCATATACTGTACACAGAAAGGCGAATATAAATGAACGCCACTGATTATAATAAACTTGCCGGCCGAATAAAACTTCTGTCGCATCCGGCCAGATTGCGAATTTTGGACGCTTTGCGGCGCGAAGCGGAATGTGTTTGTCATTTAGAAGCATTTCTGGGCAAACCTCAGCCGTATGTTTCTCAGCAATTGCGATTGTTGCACAAGGCGGGGGTGATTCAAGCTGAAAAAGACGGGTTGAATGTTTTTTATCGCCTGGTAGATAATGAGATGATTGTCTGGTTGGACCATATTTTAGGGCCGATTGAAGGGGAACATCCAGAAATGATTATCCACAAGCAGGTTGTTTTTTGTCCGTGTCCCAAGTGTGAAACTGGGGATTATTAAATATTTATCAAAAATACGAGGTGAACAATGTTAACAAAACGACTGTCGTTTTTAGATCGCTACTTAACGCTCTGGATATTTTTGGCTATGTTTATCGGCGTGTTCTCCGGTTACTTGCTGCCCCGCATTGCCGACTTCTGGAACTTCTTTCAGGTAGACACAACCAACATCCCCATTGCCATTGGCCTGATTTTGATGATGTATCCGCCCCTGGCCAAGGTGCGTTACGAGGAGTTGGGCGATGTGTTTCGCAACGTAAAAATATTGACTTTATCGCTGGTGCAGAACTGGGTGATTGGTCCGGTTTTGATGTTTGTTTTGGCAATTATCTTTCTGCAAGACAAGCCGGAGTATATGGCCGGATTGATAATGATTGGTCTGGCTCGCTGTATTGCAATGGTCATTGTCTGGAATGATCTGGCCAAAGGCGATACTGAGTACGCGGCGGGGCTGGTCGCCTTTAACTCTGTTTTTCAGGTTCTTTTCTTTTCGGTTTATGCCTACGTCTTTTTGACTGTGTTGCCCTCATGGTTGGGGTTGCAGACGTTTGTGGTGGACATCACCATTGGACAGATTGCCACAAGTGTCTTCATCTACCTGGGTATTCCCTTCCTGGCGGGGATGATTACCAGATTTGTCATGCTGAAAATCAAAAGCCGCGAGTGGTACGAGGCGCAATTCATCCCCAAAATCAGCCCGATGACACTAATTGCCCTGCTCTTTACCATTTTTGTGATGTTTTCGCTAAAGGGCGAGTACATCGTCAAGATTCCCTTCGACGTCGTCAGAATCGCCATTCCGCTGGTATTATATTTTGTAATTATGTTTTTTGTCTCTTTTGCGCTCGGCAAAAAGATTGGGGCCGATTACTCAAAAACGGCTACCCTATCATTTACGGCGGCCAGCAACAACTTTGAGTTAGCTATTGCCGTGGCCGTGGCCGTCTTTGGCATCAGTTCAGGGGAGGCGTTTGCGGCGGTTATCGGACCGTTGGTAGAAGTACCCGTGTTGATTAGTTTGGTGGGGGTGTCGCTCTGGCTTCGGCGCAAGTATTTCCCACTGGCCGAGGGTGGCGATGTTCAGGCTCCGGTGGGTATTTAGTGACCGTCCAAAAATAACTTCCCGTTTTAGGAGTCAAAAAGCGCGCTTTTTGACTCCTTTTGCTGCCCATCAACGTTGCCGCAATCTTGAATTAACTTGGCGACCAGCGCTGTCCAGCCGGTTTGGTGACTGGCCCCAAGGCCGGTTCCGTTGTCGCCGTGGAAGTATTCATAAAACAGGATGTGATCGCGCCAGTGGGGAGAAGTTTGGAAATATTTTTCGCCGCCGAAGACCGGACGGCGACCGTCATCCTCGTCGCGTAAAAAGATACGCGCCAGACGGCGGGAGAGGTCATTGGCCGCCTCATCCAGCGAGATTTGCCGCCCCGAACCGCGCGGCACTTCCACCGTAAACGTGTCGCCATAGTGATGATGGAACTTACGCAGCGCCTCAATCATCAGATAGTTGATGGGAAACCAGATGGGGCCGCGCCAGTTAGAGTTGCCGCCAAACAGACCGGTGCGAGACTCTGCCGGCTGGTAGCGCACCGAGTAAAGCTGATCCCCGACCCAGTAGTTGTAGGGCCGGGCGGCATGTTGTTTTGAGAGCGAGCGCAAGCCGTAGTCCGAAAGAAACTCGGTTGGGTCGAATACGCGAGCCAGGATTTTCCCCAACCTCTTGCGACCCACAATTGCCAGTTGGTAATGATGGTGAGAGCCTACCTCGTTTAGCGGAGCCACGTTTTCAATCAGGTGCGGACGATATTGCATAAACCACTCCAGACGCCGCTTGAAGCGGGGTAGATTTTCCAGCAGTTCCGGCTCCAGCGATTCCACGGCAAAAAGCGGAATCAAACCAACAAATGAGCGAATCCTGAGCGGGGTATATCTCCCCTCCGGCGTGTGCAGCACGTCGTAAAAGAAACCGTCTTGCTCATCCCACAGACTCACGCCGTGTCCCCCCATGTTGTAAAAAGCATTGGCAATGTAAATGAAATGCTCAAAGAACTTGGTGGCAACGTCCTCGTAGGCCGGCTGCGTGCGGGCCAATTCCAGGGCCATAGCCAGCATGTTAAGACAGTACATAGCCATCCACGCGCTGCCGTCGGCTTGCTCCAGGTGGCCGCCGGTGGGCAGCGGCGCGCTGCGGTCAAAAACGCCAATGTTGTCGAGGCCCAAAAAGCCGCCTTGAAAGATGTTGTTGCCGTCGGCGTCTTTGCGGTTGACCCACCATGTAAAGTTGAGCAGC
>JAJRVO010000592.1 GCA_024277275.1 Chloroflexota bacterium | reverse complement strand
CATTCTGAAAGCCAGAGAATAGGACACAGATTTTCGCAGATAAACACAGATTATGGTAAAAAACTAAACAAAAATCTGTGAAATCTGTGTTCATCTGTGTCCCATAAAAATGTTACTTTATGGCCGTTGGCAGTATAACTGTTGCTTGCTCTAGCCGGGTCCGCGCCCCGGCGAACATAGGCTTATGATGCGGGTCACGAACCCGCTATGAGCATAAGTTCTCAAGCTGCCTGAGCAGTTACACTTTCCGAAGGTTTGTTCGGTAATCTGAGAATACAGGTTTGATATTACATCATTGTAATCGAGATGTAAACTTTTTGTAAAATTTTGGATTGTGGTTGACGTGTAGACCGGCGTGCCGCTTTTTACTTATTGTCATCAATATATTACAATACAAATTATAAATACAACTTTTTGGGTTTCCATGAGAAGATAACCTTTTGGGGCAATCCAAATTATCTAATTCCAAATCATTCACAACAACATGTATCGAGTATCACTAAATATAAAAGTGGCCGCCTGTATTGTGGGCGGTTTGCTCTTTTGTGTTGCCGGTTGTAGTCATCCCCGCCCGGTAAGCGAGGAGCCGGCGTCCCAAATTCAACAAACAGAAACAGCGCCTACCGAAACCGTTAAATTTGAGGGCGATACAAGCAGCGAGGGCGCTACAAGCAGCGGCGGGGCTGTTGTATCTGCTCCCACCGCAACGCCAACGTTAGCGCCTCTAACCTCGGCCCCGCCGCTCCCGCCGACCCCAACCGTTGAGGCGATGCCCATCCCTGTGCCTGAGAGCGGGCCATTCTCGTATCACACCGTGGCCGAAGGACAGACGCTAGGCTACATTGCCCTGCTCTACCACACGGAAATTGAGAACCTGGTCAAGATGAACAACCTTGATGAACCGGCGGCTCTGATTCAAATTGGGCAGGTGTTGCGTGTGCCTATTCAAACGGACATTGTTGCCCCGGATAACGTTCTTTTGCCGGACAGTGAGGTTGTCTACGGTCCCAGTTACGTAAACTTTAATCTGGTCGATTTTATCAAGGCTCAGGGCGGATATCTGTCCACCTATCATGAAGTTATAGAAGGCGAGGAGTTAAGCGGGGCTGAAATTATTGAGCGCGCATCAAGGCAGTTTAGCGTGGGACCGCGCTTGCTATTGGCTTTGCTGGAACATTACGGGGGATGGGTTGCCAACCCAACCCCAACCCAGGAGCAACTAAGTATGCCGCTTGGGCCGCGCAACCCTCGCCGGGACAGCCTGCATTTATCGATTAGTTTCACCGCCAACAGAATTAATGCCGGTTACTATGGCTATAAAAGAGACGGGTTTTGGGTTTTTCATCTGGCGGACTATAACCAGGCCATTACGGCTGAGGGCATTAATGCCGGCACTGTGGGCGTGCAAAATATTCTGGCTATTCATTCAGATTTCGACACCTGGCAGCAAGAGCTAAACCCAGACGGCCTGATGGCTACTTATCGCGCCCTTTTTGGCGACCCTTTTGCCTATGAGATTAAACCGCTGGTCCCCATCAATTTAACCCAGCCGCCGCTGGGTTTACCCTGGGCCAAAGGGCAAGGGTTTTACTATACCAGCGGGCCGCACGCCGGTTTTGTGGACGGCAGCGCCTGGGCCGCCATTGACTTTGGCCCGCCCGACGTGTTGGGCAACTGCTTTTACTCCAGCCAGGCCAGTACCGCCGCAGCTTCCGGCGTGGTGGTTGTGGCCAGACCGGGCGAAGTGCAAATAGACCTGGATGGCGACGGCAATATTCAAACCGGCTGGGTACTGCTTTATTTACACGTAGCCCTGGACATTGATACCCCGGTTCAGGTCGGGCAACAGGTGTCGCAAGGCGATATCATAGGCTATGCCTCGTGCGAAGGCGGTCTGTCCAATTCCAGCCACCTTCACTTTGCCCGTCGCTACAATGGAGAGTGGATAGAGGCCGGAGGGCCGGTCCCAATGAATCTTTCGGGGTGGATTGTTCAGCCTAACCTGACCCCCTACGAAGGCACAATGGTTAACGGCGACCAGATTCGCACCGCCTGCGAATGTTGGGACGATGAGCAAAATCTTATTATCAACAACTAACACCATCTGAGGGGATCAGGTAATTCAGCGTACTGTAAGAAATGACGAAGGACGAACGACGGCAGATGTATGAAATGATAACACGGAATTTTTGTCGTCCGTCATTACTCCTTCGTCATTCGTCGTTCGTCCGGTTAAAAAAGCGCTCCAAACAGTTACCGAATCATTTCAATCTTGTATTTTTGCCGCTAAAAAAGTATACTCAAAGTGAAATGGGTAATGCATTAAAAATTAAAGCGGCAAGAGAATATTACTACAAACGCGAGGCGCGTCGCCGGGCAGAGCGTGAAAAAAAACGCTTGCAATGCCTGGAGCAAGTTAAGGAACTGGTGGCGCATTATGCTCCGCGTTTTCCCGAAGTTCAGCGGGTGTATCTATTTGGTTCTTTGCTAAAACCGGGACGATTTAGATCAACTTCTGACATTGATTTGGCGGTGGATTGTGATAGCCTGGAAGTTGAGAGCGTTTTCTGGCGAACTCTGGCCTATCACTTACACCGAGACCTGGATATCCGGCCGTTAAGCAATCCCATTATTAAGGAAACCGTGGCCAACAGTGGAGAGCAGGTATATGAACGAGACGATACTGATTCTGTCAAAGAGCATCCGGCGTGACCTGACAGCAATTGCGACAATTTACAATGAATTAGATTGTCACCCGCTTGAGACAAATACAAATCCTGATACCCTGATTGTTATTGCCTATCATTTGCACAACTTATACAATGCCTTTGAAAATACCTTTCAAAATATTGCTGCCACTTTTGAAAACTCAATAGATGATACGCAGTGGCATGCCCAACTATTAGAACGAATGCATTTAGACGTTATGCCCTTGCGCCCAGCCGTTATTGATGATGAAGCGTACGACGCGCTGGATGAGCTAAGACGTTTTAGACATATGTTTCGGCATGCCTACAATATCAAACTTGATCCTTTAAGATTGCAATTGGTTTTGAACAAAACGTTTGCCCTCAAACCAATATATGTTAAGCAGTTTGAGAGATTTCTGAATTTCTTGCAAACTCTGGCTTAATACAGCAAAATTTCCTGTACTCGTTATCAAACTAAAGTTTGGAAACGAGGTAAAATCCGGATCACCAAATGGAGTTCAAATGGTCGTTATTAGAGCCATTTTTCGATTGACCGTATTTGTTATAGCTATTGCAGCTATAGTGATTATACTGGGAGCAGGCTACTGGGCTTTCTCCAATCAAACCGACGAGGCGGCTGCTTCAATTTCTGTGGGAGACGCCTCGGTAGCGCGCTCGCCGCAAAATGTTGAAGAGTTTTTTTTGGGTCTCTATTTGCAGGCTCAATCAGACAAGATTAACACGCCCGTTTCCAACGACCCCTCGCCCGTGCCTTTTACCGTCGATGTCGGCTAAAATGCGGCCACCATTGGAATCAAACTGGTGGAGCAACAATTTATCACCGACGCCGACCTTTTCCGTCTCTTCTTGCGCTACAATGGCCTGGATGCCTCGCTGGAGGCCGGCGATTACGAGCTACGCCGCAATATGAATATGCGGGAAATAGCCGAAGCCCTGCAAAAAGCCAATTTCGAAGAAATCGCCATCACCATCCCCGAAGGCTGGCGGGCTGAACAAGTAGCCGAATTGCTGACGGAAGAGAATATTATGGATGGGGCCACGTTTTTGGCCTTTGTCAGGCAAGGCGTTGGCGTAGACCACCCGCTACTAGCCGACCGTCCTCCCAATGCATCATACGAGGGTTATCTCTTTCCCGACACGTATCGCCTGCCGGTAAAAGCCGCGCCGGAAGACCTGATTAGCCGTATGCTTGAAAATATGGCCGGCAAAATTCCAACCAACGCCGTTGAAACGGCAGCCGCTCAAGGATATACGTTTCACGAAATTGTAACCATCGCTTCCATTGTAGAGCGCGAGGCGGTAATATCAGAAGAACGTCCAACCATTGCCGATGTTTATTTGAACCGGCTGGAACAGAATATGTTCCTGCAAGCTGACCCTACCGTTCAATACGCAATGGGCTACCAAACCGATAGCGGCCAATGGTGGAAAACCCCCGTTACCCTGGAAGAGTACACCGAAGTTGATTCGCCTTACAACACCTATCTTTATGGCGGAATTCCCCCCGTCCCTATTGCCAGTCCGGGCGCTTCGTCAATTAATGCCGCGTTGCAACCGGCCCAAACCTCATACCTTTGCTTTATGGCCTGTGGCGGCGAAGGCGCGCATCTGTTTGCGGAGGATTTTGCCACGCACGAGGTCAATGTAGCAGCCTGTCAATAGAGAAATTCGACCAAAGCTGCGGCACAACAACGAGAATGAGAATAAAGTTTAATGAGTTAAGTGGGTAACTCGCCTAACTCAATAAACCCAATGAACTCACCCAACTATTTTTAAGGGAGCGCAACCCATATGCCCGATGAATTGCTTGTTCTTGGTTCGTCCTCCGCCGTGCCCACCCGGCGACGTTTCCCTCGGCTTATGCGTTGTGCGTAACAGATAGATTGTTTTTGGTGGATTGCGGCGCGCCGGTCAGTACGCTGATGTACCATTACGGCCTTGATCCCATCGAGGTCCAGGCGGTTTTTCTTAGCCATTGGCATATGGACCACGTAGCCAATTTGGGCCTTTTTCTTAGCCACAACCACCAGCGCAAACGTCTGAACACCCTGAATGTTTATGGTCCGCGCGGTACGCGGGGTAAAATTGGACGGCTGTTAAACGACTCCTTTATAACGCCGGAAGACCTCAATTACAATCTTAAAATCACTAACATCAAGCTAGAAAAAAGCTACAAAGAAGCCCTTTTGCGGGTAACGTTTTTTGCCACGCAGCATCTTGAGCGACCAAAGATTAAAACCAACTTTGGCCGCAAAGCGGTGGCCTGTGGCATGATACTCAACGGCCCGGGCTGGCGCGTTGTTTATAGCGGCGATGTGCACTCGCCTATGGAGTTGGCGCCTCACGTAGAAGGTTGCGATTTGCTCATCCACGAAATGACCCACAATCCCCCGGAGGCAGTGGCCGAGTTTGCCGAAGCAGCCAAAATCCCTCACGTTTTGGCGAGTCATCTTGACCCCAAATTCGATGAGTCGCCAGAAAAAATTGTAGCCGCTTTTGCCAAACGCTACAGCGGCAACCTGATTGTGGCCGAGGATGGAACAAGACTACAACTGAGCCACATCCGCAAAAAAAGCGCAATTGAGGTAAAATCGGTCCCCACCAAAAAGAGCGCGTACCCGTCAAAAGATATTGCTGTTGACGACCTGCTTGATCAAGACCCGGAAGAAAATCCCAACGCCGTGTGTGTTCACATTTTGCAAAAAGAGTTTAACCTGTCCCGCGCCGTCTCTCACCAGGTATTGCAAACGGCCAAAGAAGTATTGGTTGGGCAAACCTCAACAACAGGGCCGCTGGGGCAGGTAGGCGTAGTGGTAGCCAGTCTAAATGCTCCGTTTAACGCCCCGCTAACAGAGATGGACAGGGTTGAGGTAACGCTGACTATTGATACCGGAGCCGAAGATGCCGAGGTCGAGATAGAAGAAGGCGTTACCGGCCTGCGGCGAGGCCGTATTTTGCGTTTATTAGAGGAAGCCCTGGAGCAGGATGGCGTGCTGACTCAAGAAGACCTGGCCTGGATTCTTAATGTCAACGTGCGAACAATCAGGCGAGACATCCAGGTTCTAAAAGAAGAAGGCCACCTGATTTATACTCGGGGCCAACTGAAAGAAGAAGACCGGATTCAGCTTTATAAAGTCCGGGCGGTTGAGTTGTGGTTAGGTCAAAAGAACCTCGATGAAATAGCCCGGTGGCTGCACTGCTCGTCGCGGGCAACCAAACGATACGTTAGCCTGTTTTTAGAAGGCGTCACTTTGCACCAACAGGGGAAATCGGTGGAAGAGATTGCCTCCCTGATTCAAGTTTCAATGCGCTTAACGCAGGACTACTTAGCGCTCTATGAAACAGTCCTTACCAAGCCGCTCTGGCAGGCCAAATTGGAAGAAGAATTGACCTAAACGGAGGTGTTATTAAATGGCTCAAAAAGACCTTGGTTATGTAGAACTGGAATGGACGTGTTTGAATTGCGATACCAGAAATCCCGGCTCTAAAAAAACTTGTCTTAGCTGCGGTATGCCTCAACCTGACGACGTAAAATTTGAGCAACCTGCCCAGGAACAACTCATCACAGATGAGGCCAAGCTGGCGCAAGCCAAAGCCGGTCCCGATATTCACTGTTATTACTGCGGGGCGCGAAACTCCGGGGACGCCAAAACCTGCACCCAATGCGGCGCGGATTTAAGCGAAGGGACAAAACGAGAGAGCGGCCAGGTACTGGGGGCGCATAAAGATAAACCGGCCAAGCAAATTGATTGTCCGGCTTGCGGTACGCCCAACCAGGCAAACGCTCCCAAGTGCGTTCAGTGCGGAGCCAGTTTGATCAAAAAACAGCCAGAACCTATTGCCCCTCCTCCGGCCAAACCTATGCCGGTTAAAAAAAGCAGAGCCGGCCTTTTTGGTATGGCCGGTATTGGCGCTATTTTATTACTTTTTTGTGCGCTTGCTATCACTTTGTTTGTCCTTTTTACCCGCACAGAAGATATTAGCGGCACAGTTGCAGGCGTATCGTGGAGTCGCACCATTGCCATTGAGGAGTTAGCGCCGGTTACACGCGAAGATTGGCGCGATGATATTCCGGCGGGCGCTGTCATCGGCACATGCACCGAGAAGGTTCACCACACAGAAAGTCGCTCCACCGGCAGAACCAGGGAAATCTGCGGCACGCCCTACACGGTAGATACGGGCAGCGGCTTTGGCAAAGTGGTCCAGGATTGCCGGACTGAGGACATTAAAGAGGATGTTGATATTTATGCCGACTCGTGCCAGTACACAATCGATGTGTGGCAAGAGGTCGATAAAAAGACGGAGCGCGGCAACGACCTCTCTCCTCGCTGGCCGAACATTTCTCTAAGAGGAAGCCAGCGCGAGGGAAAACGCAGCGAAGATTATGAATGTATCTTTAATACCGAGAGCGGGCAACAAAGTTATTCAACCAACCAAAACACCTTTAACCAGTGCCAAATTGGCAGCCGTTGGATTTTGAAAGTCAACACCTTTAACATTGTAACAGATATTGAGCCGATTCAATAACGCCCAAAACTCACGTAATTATAGCGTCTTGTACAAGAGATTGGGGCCGGAGTTTTTGATGACAAACCCTGCAATCCTCGGTTTAGCCACAGGCGTTCCCAAAAATCGACACACTCAAACGGAGCTTCATAACCGCTGGCTCTCTCCCTTTATCAACAGCCGCCGGGCCAAAGCCATTTTTGCCGCCGCCGAAATCGACACGCGCTATAGTGTTCTGACAACCTCCGACTTTCTGGCCGATGAACCGGGCAGCAAAGCACGCAATGACCTCTACCTGGAAGCCGCCCGGCCCCTGTCCGCCGACGCTATCAAACGGGCGTTATCCGATGCCAATCTCGCCCCAACCGACATAGACCACTTCATTGTTATTTCCTGCACCGGTTTCGACACGCCCGGCCTGGATGTTATGCTGGCCGGCGACCTGGGGATGCGTCCCAATCTTCGCCGCAGCGCGTTGATTGGGATGGGCTGCCACGCCGGGCTAACCGGCGTCGACCGCGCCCTGCTGGAACTGGCCGCTCGCCCGCAAAGCCGCGTCCTCATCCTGGCCGTCGAATTTACCACCATCCACTTTCAACACGGTAGCAAAATAGAAAACATGGTCGCCGGAGCCATTTTTGGCGATGGTTTGGCCGCAGTCGTCATTGGCCCTGATTCGCCAGACAATAATCGGCCCCACATCCTGAATACAATGACCTACAGCGATTACACCACCCAAAATTTAATGGGCGTTCACCTTTCTGACAAAGGCTTTCAGATTCACCTGGCTACCCGCGTACCCAAAATACTCCGGGCCATTGTGCCCAATTTAGTTACAGATTTTTTGAGCCAATCCGGGCTAAACACAACCGACATCAAATTCTGGGGTATTCATCCCGGCGGAGCCAAAATTGTTGACTACGTAGGGCAGGCTTTGGAACTTCAGCCGGAGGAGTTGCGCTATTCCCGGCAAGTACTGCGCCAGTATGGTAATATGTCTTCTGTTACCATCTTTTTTGTGCTGGATGAAATCATCCGGCAGGGCCAACCCCAACCCGGCTATTACGCTCTGCTTTTGACCTTTGGCCCCGGGTTAACCCTTGAGTTGTGTTTGGTACAATGGTAATTATTATACCCACCCTAAAAGCCCAACTCCAACAAAAAAACGCGCAGCTTGCCGCTGTACGCGCAATAAGCCAGGCCATTGCCGAGGCCAGAGATTTAAATGATACGCTTGACCTCATCGCCCGGCGCACCACCGAGGTCATGCATGTCGACTCCTGCTCCATCTACCTTTACAATCAGGCTCGGGATAAACTGGCGCTGGCCGCCTCCACGGGGCTTACCCAGGCCGGTATCGGCCACTATGCACTGCCGCACGGGGGCGGATTGACCGGCTGGGCCGCAGAGCATCGAGAAACCATCGCCGTAACTGATGCTTTTGCCGACCCTCGCTTTCATCGAATTCTTGGCTCCGGTGAAAGCAAATACCCCTCGCTGATGGCTATGCCTTTAGTCAGCCGGGATAAAGTAATTGGCGCGGCCAACGTGCAAACAAAAGAGCGACACGAGTTTACCGAAGACGAGATTGAACTATTTTGTTTTATCACAGAATTGGCGGCCACGGCCCTGGAAAAAGCGCAACTGATTCACGCTGCCCTGGTGCAGGAGATGCACCACCGGGTCAAAAATAACTTGCAGACTATTGCTATGTTGTTACGCCTGCAAATGGGTCAGGAAAAAGAACTGTCGCCCCAGGCGGTGTTAAACGAGAGTATCAACCGCGTCCTGAGCATTGCCACCGTTCACGAGATATTATCGGAAGCGGTGGGGGACAAGATCGACGTTTTAGACCTGATCAAACGTGTTTCGGGCGTCATCGCGGGGAATATGCTCAACCCATTGGCAAATATCGCCATTGTGGTGCGTGGAGACAATATTCGGTTATCCTCTCAGCGAGCCACCAGCCTGGCTTTGGTAGCCAATGAACTACTCCAAAACGCCCTGGAACACGGCATCGGCAGTCGCACCGAGGGGCAGGTTACGCTTAAGCTCACCAACGAAGGCCACCGCTTAAGATTAAATGTTTCTGATGACGGGCAAGGGCTTTCTCCCAATTTCAACCCCAACACCGACTTGGGTCTGGGACTAAGCATTGTCCGCGCCACCATCACCGAAGATATGCGCGGCAAATTTTGGATTGGCCCGGACAAGCACGGTCCCGGCACAATGGTCCAGGTCGCCATTCCGATATGATAGCGGGGTAAACTGCAACTTTAATCCAAACAAACGTCGCAAATTTCGAGTCATTGGTCATTGGTCATTCGTCATTTGCCAAAACCAGTGACAAATGACCAATGACCAATGACATTATAACCACTCGGCTAACAAAGTCTGAATTTCATCTTTTGTGATAGTTTTAACTTGTAAAGGATCGCCTTTAGCTTCATCTGGCGGGGCAATAACCAGCCAGGTATGATGACTGTTTTGCAGCAGGGTAAAATCTCGTTTTTGCACCGACTCGCCGCCTTTGTGTTTGAGTGTTTGCATAATGGAGATCCGGGGCAAACCGGCCAAAGTCTCTACAAACGCGCGGGCGCTTTCAGATGATGTTTCGCCGTTTGCCAGCAACTCAACGGCTTTTTCTGTCTCTCCCGCGTTAGCTAACCGGCGAACCTCAACGAAGTTTTCACCCGACACGGTCAATTCAAGCGATTTGGAGGTCGTTTCCGTTTCGTATTCACACACACCCAGAACCTGATCAACAAGTTGTTCTTTAGAGGACAATACAGAGAAAAGGTGCAAAACATCTTTGGGGCGAGTGTGGGCCACAATATCATCTTCGCGGATGTGTCCAAAGTAACGAACAGGAGCATCCGCATTAGTCGGCCAGTGATAGACAAAGATAGTATTTTGCGAGTAGGCGCACACGCCTATAGCCGTAAGCAGAGTATTATGGATAACCCACGTGCCGCCTTTTTGCGCATGCACCAGTTCACGCGCCTGCAAAGCGTGCGCGGCCACGGTCAACGCCAGCGATTGTTGTTCGGGTGTCAAGTTCCCCAAAGGATCAGTATCCAGGCCCGGTATGAAATCCGTGTCCAGTAAGTCGAGCACTACCTGTAACTCTTTCAACGATAGAAGAATATTAATCGGCTGTTGTGTGTTTTCATTGTTCATTGTCTTTCTCCATTATTCAACTTAGCGTCTATCCGTAAATTGGAGTGCAGACTTCAGTCTGCCTGTTCTCGCGGAATAAATTCCGCACTCCAGGGATTTACGGATAGGTTCTTAATTGTCGTTGGAGCCATCTTTGATTGCTTTACCCAACAAAGCCACAAAGGGACTGGCCGCGGCTGCGATGCCAAAGAGAGCGCCCATTCCTTGACCGCCTTTGGCTGCTGCCGGCGCGCCCCCCCCAGCCGGCGCGCCGCCGCCCCCGGTGGATGCGGCTGCTGAACCTCCTCCGGGCGCTGCACCGCCAAGTGGCTGGTACCGCACTCCGCCACCCCGTGGACCGCCGCCGCCCTCAGCAGCGCCGGAAGGTCCGCCTCCGCCTGAATAACCGCCGCCGGAGTAACCGCCGCCCCGCGAATAAGGGCTGTTGACTTCGGCGGGTACCCTACCTGTACTGGCGCTCTCCGGCTGGGTACCTTCCGTTTCTCCTGTGCCACCGCCGGAGCCGCCGCCGGAGCCGCCGCCGCTTTGACTCTGTTCTTCTTTCGGCTCTTCGCCGCCGCCTCCACCAGAGCCGCCGCCGGAGCCGCCACCGGAGCCGCCGCCGCTTTCACCGGCAGAACTCGATTCTTCCATCATCGGTTCGCTCAACGGTTCGCTAAACGACTCCGTTACACCGGATAGCCAGTCGTTAGGGATACCGTGGTCATTATAGTTATTTTGCATATAACCCTGCAACGAATCGGTAACGCCGGATAGCCAATCGTTAGGAATCCCATAATCGCTGCCGCCCGGGCTGAAGCCATACGAACCGCCTCCCCACAGGTTGCCGCCAAAGAAATTGTTGCCCAGCGTGTTGCCCAAACCGCCGCCAGGCGAAAACCCAAGCTTGCCGGCCAGGTTTTGAAGGATACCGGAACTTATATTTCCAGGCGTGAATCTACCGTTGTTCCACGCGCCGCCGGCGCCGGGGCCGCCCATACCGCTACCCAGTCCCATCGCAACTCTGCCTACAGTGTCCCTTCTAAAAGGAGAAGCGGCTTCTTCGTTGGCGCCCTGCAAAATCCGGTTGATTTGACCCGTCACCTGGCCGGCCTGGGCCAAAGCCTCACCCAGGCGACGCACCCCCGGCAGCACGAGATTTTCCATTTCTGAGAAAAACGCCTCAGACCCTTCGCCCTCCCAGCCGCCATTTTGCAACTGCTCCATCGCCCGGAGCAGAGTTTGCAACATTTGCGCTACCGCTTCTGATTGCTGGTCAAATTTACTTGCCACGTTTTCTAAGGCATCAAAATCGGCTCGAATAATTTCTGCTGTCATTTTAACCTTCCTTTGCTCAAATAGGACGCACAATAAACTTCAAAGCGATGTTACTTCGTTCCAGATGAATAACTTCGCCGTCCTTCAGTAACTCCTTTTTTTCTGTGACCGGCCTGAGTTTGCCGTCGATGTCTTTGATGGAGGTCGGGTTGCGTGACATGCTTTCAATGTAGTATTTTCCATCTTTTTCTGTAATCTTGGCATGGCGGCGCGACACGCGCAGGCCGGTTTCAAATGCCTCCAGGTTTACGGCAATTCGGTCATCTTGATCCTGGTTTTTATCCGGGCGACCAATAATAGCGGGTTGCCAGTGTAGTTTGTAGACTTTGCCTGCGGTTTGTTCACGTAAATAGATGTGGTAGTTAGGGCGCTGCGTTCCTGCGGGAAGTTTTCGCGGCGCTTTTTCTACCAGAATAAGCTGTCCCTCGCCAAGAGGCTGTTGGGCAAGCTGTTTGTCGTTCTGCAATCGAGAAAATTCTTTGTCCTTAAGAAGCAACTGATAATCGTTTGGATTGTCGCTTAAATACTCTAACTCACGAAATTCCTGTAAAATAGCGTCTACCAATTCCGGCGGGGTCAGGTTGGGCAGGGCTTTAGCCGGTTCATTTTTTACTTCAAAAATGTCTACAAACAAATCAAGGCGTTGACCGGTACTCATTTTATATCCTCCTTCAAAAACAGTTGGATGAGTTGGGTGAGTTTATTGAGTTGGGTGAGTTTATTGAGTTAGGTGAGTTGGTGAGTTCAGTGAGTTGGGTGAGTTAAAAATTCATTAAACTCTCTAAACTCATTAAACTCATTAAACTCTCTAAACTTATTTTTAGGCTTTTTCTTTTTCTTCTTCAGACTCCGCGCCGCCGTTGCCGGTGATTTCCGGGAAGTAGTCTTTGGCGGCGTCAAGAAGCGCTTCTGTGCTTGGGAACATCATGGAGGGATCAAGTCCCATCTCTTTCTCCAGGGCGTCTTTGATGAATTTGACCAGCACGGCTGTGTCATCCCACTCGGCAATACCCTCTTTATCGCCGTCGGCCTGTTTGTATAACGCCCTTTTTAGTAGATCGATGACCGGGCTGGCTTCTGAGTCGCCCCCGGCCCCATCGGCGGGCTGGACTGCCTCTTCAGGCAGCGGTTGCGCCCACGTCGCCTGTTGATCCGGGTATTGCCCCTCAATTTTCTTGATCCAAATGTCCAATGCCTGGGCCGCTTTTTCTTCTTCGTCCTCGGACTCGCCGACCGTGACCGTCACCCCCATCCCTTCGTAAGGGCTGGCTACTTGAACCATAGTTGGCTGGCCCGATTTGACGATGAAACCCCGCCCGATAGACAGTTCTTTGTCGCGCAGGGCTGCCGGCCGGCGCGACACCCTCAAGGTATCCAGAGACGGGGCCGTCCGCAAGCCGATGCCGTAGTTGGCCGACTGGACGCGCCGTCTTAGCTCGCTGATGCCGCTATCGAGGGTTCCGGCGATGATAAAGTGCAGGCCGTCACCGCCGTAGCGACGGGCCAGGCCGGCCAGGTCACGCGGCAAATCTCTCATTCTATCGATCTCTTCGCTAAAGTCATCGTAGTTGTCGATGATGATAAAGAGTTCGTGGCTGGTATCCTGGGTAGCCAGCACTTCACACTCGTTCTTTAGATTGGTCAGCAGGGACTCTAACTGTTCAACCTCAGAAATGCTCATTAAGACGTGCGGTAACTCGTCCAGCCTGCGCTCGCCGCCGTATTCGGCAAACTTGCGCTGCATGTCTATCAACACCAGCTTGACCTGTTCCGGCGAATAACGCGCAGTCAACGACAACACCCAGTTATACAACGCGGTTGTTTTGCCCGACAAGGGAGGGCCGACCACGGCAAAGTGCGGCCCCATACGTTTAAGGTTAAACACAGCCGGTTCCAAGCTGCTGTTTTGGCCTAACACAGCCTCGATACGCTGGGTACGGGGCGCTCCGACCTCGGCCAGCATCTTTGGCAACGGCACAAGCTCTGACAAAATATCGATGGGATCAGGCTTGGTTCGACCGGCCACCTTTCCGGTCGCCAGTTGTTCGCGCATGTGTTTAGCCATCAAACGCAGTTCGTCCGCTTCCAAAAGCGTGTCCTGAGCGTCTTTATCAAAAATGCCGACCGGCAAGGCCATTTGGAACTGCAATGGCCGCCGTCCGACCCGGATATAGCCCAACCCCGGAATCTCATCAATCTCGATAGCCCCGCGACCGACGATATCCATATAGAGATCGGAATTGGTCTGCTTGAAGGTGATCCGCTCGCCAAACAGGTTGTAGAGCTTGCTGGGCAGGTTGTTGGGCGCGTTGCCGGTGACAATAAACGAGATGCCCACGCTCGATGAACGGCGCACCAGGGGGATGAGAACAGCGTCGACCAGGGCCTCATGGTTCTCCTTTAGCTCGGCAAAGTTGTCAATTGCCACGGCCACCGCCGGTATGGCTTGCTCAAGATAACGCGCGTTATATTCAAACAGGGTGTTGGCGTCGGCGTTGCTCAGGTGTTGCTGGCGCACCTCTATCATCCGGTTTAGCTTATTCACCAGGCGATGCAACCGCTCCTCATACGCTTCCTCGTCGGCGTAAATGACCGTGCCGACATGAGGCAACTCTTCCAGGCTGCGGAAGTTGCGGCCACCCAGGTCTAAAACGTAGATGTGCAGCTCATCAGGCGAGTGCGTGGCGGCCAGGCTGACCATAATTGTCCGCAAGAGAGAGGTTTTGCCCATGCCAGAGTCGCCAAATATAACCAGGTTGCGGCTCAAGTCGAATCTCAAGGGGAGTTGCTGGGCCTCGGCCGGGTTGTCGACCAGCCCCACCACCGGCCGCATAGCTCCGTCGAGCCAATCCACGCCGGGCCACAACGCCTCTGTATCGCCGTTGAGCCAGTCTGTTACCGCCGTGGTCAGGGTAAAAGCGCGATTGTGTTGGGCGTCATACAGCGACGACTGCAAACTGAAGTTATCCGGCAAAAAGCCCGGCCAGGGTTTGGGCGCCATCTGCCCGTTGACCAACTCAGAGGTCAGCATAACGACCGCATCATACAATTTGGGGACATCTTCGCTTTCCGCTTCGCTTGCTGTTTGGGGACGGTCCGGCCATAATACAGACGGTTCCCGGTCATCAGGTTGGTTCTCCCCGGTATACGACATCTGGACCAGCTCAAGGTTTTCGTTGCCGGCCTGGATATAACCGCGACCGGGCAGTCCATTAGGCAGGAGCGCGGCGTCGGGGCGTCGCAACAACTCGCGGCTGGTGTCAACCTGCTCTACCCGCAGGCAAAGCCGCAACTTGATGTTGGCCCGCATCTGGTCAGAAACACCCTTGGGCCGCTGCGAAGCCAAAATCAGGTTAACGCCCTGCGCCCGGCCAACACGGGTAATACTTTCTAGCTCCATCCGGTATTCGGGGTTGTCGTCAATCATCTCGGCGTACTCATCGATGATGACAAACAGGTGCGGATACAGCCCGGCAAATCTCTCGCTGTCCCGGATGTGGTAGCCCTTGCGCCGGTACTCGACAATATCCTTTGTCCCGGTTTCGGCGTTTAGCCCCTGGCGGCGGCGGATTTCAGCATTGATGGCGGTAAACATCCGATTCACAGCCGCCTTGTTTAAGTTGGTAACAATATCGACGCAGTGGGGCAATTTCAGGAACGGCTGAAACGCGCCGCCGCCCTTGTAGTCCACCAGCACAAAGTTCAAAATGTCCGGGGTGTAGTTCAAGGCCAGACCGACAATCATCGTCATCAGCAATTCAGATTTACCGGAACCGGTCCCCCCGGCGATCATGCCATGCACCCCATCTTTTTTGGCCTCAAAGTGGATGGTGCGGGGCCGGTTGCCCGACATAATGCCCAGCACGCCCTCAAGCCAATCCGCTTCCTCGGCTGAGGCTGTCCGCGCCCATTTCTTAGCCGTAGCGGCTTTCAGTTCATCAAGGAAGTTTCTGGTTTGATCAAGTTCCAGTATCTCGACGAGAACCTGGCGATACGAGGAGGTTTTGGGCAGAGCGTCAATCCGCAGCGGTTCTTTGCCCGACCAGGCATCCTTACCCAGTTCGTTCATTTGCCGGCCAAGCTCTCGAATTTGCTGCATCTCCGCTTGCAGTTGTCCTTGCTCGTCAAACTGACCGACAGAGATAGCCACTTGAAACTCAAGCGGTTGGCGACCAACTTTAACGTAACCCCGGCCCGGAATCTCGCCGATTTCCTGTATACGTCCCCCGACAATAGCGTTATAATCGCCGGAGTCGGACAGGCGAAGGGTCAGTCTTTCCGTAAACAGGCTGTACAGCTTACTCGACAGCACGTTGAGGCGGTCGACCGAAATGACAAAGTGCAGGCCATACGCTTTGGCCTGGCGGACCAGCAAAACAAGCACATTCAGCAAGTTGTCTTCATCATCTTTCTTGGACCCGCCGGCCCCGAATGTTTCGATAAACTCGGTAAAGTTATCGACAACCACTAAAATGGCCGGTTTAAACTGGTCGGGGTGGTTGTTGTTGTACTCGTACAGGGTTGAAACGCCGGCTTCGCTGAACAAGCGTTTGCGCTCGTCCACAATATCGTTTAGCTCGCGCAAAATCTGCTGAACTCGCTCTTCATAGCCCTGCTCGTCGGGCATAATAACGGTTCCCACATGCGGTAAGGCTCTGAGCACCTCCAGGTTGCGCCCTCCCAGGTCCAGCACATGGGCGTGGAACTCATCAGGCGAGTGGGTGACGGCCAGGCTGACAATCAGGGTTCGCATCAAGGTAGTCTTGCCCCAACCGGAGGCCCCAAAGAGGACTACGTGCCCCTTGGTCACATCCACCACCAGGGGCAATTGACTGGCGTTGTAAGGGTCGTCGATCAGCCCCACAATACCCCGCATGGCCGTCTTGTTCCAATCCACCCCGTGCCAGCCCACATTTCCGGCTAACCAGCCCTGCGCAAAGGGGTTTAAGCAGGCAGCCTGACGGTATCTGCCCAAAGTCATGCGGCGTTCATCTTCCTCATGCAAATAGGCTTGGACCAGGGGGTCGGATAAGGTTAATTTAGTCGACAAGAAGGGAGGCCAGGGGGTGCGCGGCGGCGCTCCCTGAAGTAGTTCCTGAGCCATATTGACAATCACATCGTAAAACTTTAGCTTTTTGCCGCCTTCAAGCTCCTCAACGTAGGGATAATCCTCGCCGGTGTAAGCAATTTGGGTTAGCTCGATGTTTTCATTGCCGATTTGCAGGTAGCCCCGGCCGGGCATCCCGCTGGGCAAAAAGGCCGCGTCGGAGCGACGCAGCATTTCGCGGCTGGTGTCTACCCCTTCCACGCGCAGGCAAATCCGAAACTTGATGTTGGCCCGCATCTGGTCAGAAACGCCCGTTGGCCGCTGCGAGGCCAACAGCAAATTGACGCCCTGCGCCCGTCCCACCCGGGTGATACTCTCCAGTTCGGCCTTAAATTCAGGGCTGTCGGTAATCATCTCGGCATACTCGTCGATGATGATGAACAGGTGAGGATAAGGTTCTTTGGATAGATGGAATCCTTTGGCCCGATACTCGACGATGTCTTTGGTGTCTGTATCGACATTTAGCTTTTGGCGACGCTGCATCTCGGCGTTGATGGCGGTAAACATGCGCCTGACCGCCGCCTTGTTGAGATTGGTGATGATATCGACGCAGTGGGGCAAGTGTTGAAACGGCTGAAACGCCCCGCCGCCTTTGTAGTCTACCAGCACAAAGTTCAAGACACTGGGATCGTAGTTTAAGACCAGGCCCACAATCAAAGTCATCAACAGTTCAGATTTACCCGAGCCGGTGCCGCCGGCAATCAGGCCATGCACCCCGTCTCTCTTGGCCTCAAAGTGCATTGGCCGAGGGCGATTGCCTGAAATCACGCCTATGGTCACTTTGAGCCAGTCGGCCAACTCCGAATTTAAGCTGTCCTGCCAGTTTTGGGCGGTTTGAGCCTTCAAATGGTCCAGGAAGGTTTCGTCCAGGGGTAGGTCCAACTGTTGAGCCAGGATTTGCTTAAACAGGACCCCTTTGGGCAGGGCGTCTACCCGCACCGGCTCTTTGTAAGCGTGCCCGGAAGAGGCCATAAAATCTTTCATACTCTGGGCAAATTGCTCCAATTCTCTCGCTTCGTTAACCGCCTCTTCCCCTTCGCGTCGCAAATCAATGGGTTGGGCCACCTGGAAAGCCAGGGGTTGCGCCCCAATCCTCAT
>JAJRVO010000591.1 GCA_024277275.1 Chloroflexota bacterium | reverse complement strand
TTTCAATATCCCACCGACTGCGCTTGCGCTGCACTATCGTGGTCAGGTCGGCCTGGAAATCATTGGTGACAATGTAGGTGTACCGCCCGTGACCGTTCTTGGTCACCACTAAGCGGACAGAACCATAGCCAGGCAGATAGACAGATAAGACCGCCGTTTGCAGTTTTAAATGAGACCGCCATTTCAGTTTGAGAGTACGGGCTAACTTATCAACCCGGATTTTGTTCTTTTTGTAGACAACCAGGCTGTTTTTGGCCAGAGTACTTTGCCAAATAAGGCCGCAGTTATCGAGCCAGCGGGTAAACCAGCGAGCATTATACCAACTATCAAAGACCACATAGGCAAAGGGGAGTTGTCTGGCCTGCATTTCAATCATCATTTGTTGGGCCAGTTGCAGTTTGGTGCGATAACGACCCTGGCCACACTTGTCTTTAGGCTGCCACAAACGAAAAGAGACCGGGATTTTGATGAACCCGACACACCAGAGCAAGAGGACAATGTGCAAGCCATACACCTGGCCACCCTTGCTGCCCGAATAGACCCACCCCGTCCAAGGAGATTTTTTAGAAAACCGTTTCTCAACCGCCACATCATCCAGGCACAAATATCCGGTCAGTCCATAACTTTAGGCCAAGCTAATAAGCAAGTACATTATCACACTGGTTGAAAGGGGCATCACCCGGAGTAAGCGGTTGAGAGCATCGTGACACCGGCCCGGCAAGTACTCAGTGATGCGGGTACAATTTTGTCGCTTGTCCAACAAAATGAGACCTGTTATGTACAGACACAACAAATCGAACAGGAGCGGACTGCCCAAAGCTGTAGCGCCTATGGCTCGCAGAGCCACTGCAACTTGGAGGTAGAAAAAACGAGTGTTTGGATACAACCGAAATGCCACCGGATTTACCTCTAATCAACTGAATTTGTTGATTATTGTACCTAAATGGCACTGGTTTATCTACCCAGTGTTACAACAACTGCGTAAGTACTGTGAATAAATCACTCATATTATCTACTATAAAAGCTGTTATTCCCAATAGAATAAAACCACACCTTTTATTTTTGAGAAAAGTTTATCGCGATAAACCGTACTACTGTCCTGTCTGTAATACGAAATTATGGAATTTAAAGCCAGTATCAGAATGGTATCTCAAAACACTCGATAAGTATGGTTACATTCACTCAATATTTGCGCTTGAAACGTTTAATCTGTTTGCTAATACTTGTCCAGCTTGTGGTGCAGGAGATACAAAGAGATTGTATGCTTTATATCTCAAGCAAGCCTTTAAAAGAATGAATACCACAAAAAAAAATATATTTCTTCATTTTGCCCCATCTATAGCTTTATCCAAAGCCATCCAGAATCATCCGTTTTTGAGTTATCGGAGCGCTGATTTGTTGGCCAATAATGTAAATGATAGGGTTGATCTTCTGAGATTACCTTACAAAGATAATTCTGTGGATATATTTCTTTGTTCACACGTATTAGAGCATATAGAAGATGATAGAACAGCAATGGCCGAATTATACCGAATACTGAAACCTGGAGGATGGGGAATTGCTATGGCCCCTATTAAACTTACTTTATAAGATGTTTATGAAGATCGATCCATTCAAGGTGAAGCAGATAGATGGAAAAATTTTGCGCAAGGTGACCACGTTAGAATGTATTCGAAACAGGGTTTTGTGAGTAGATTAGAGAAAGCAGGGTTTAACGTCAACCAATTTGGAATTGATAATTTAGGCGCTGATGCCTTTGAGAAACACGGCATTCATCCTCGTTCAGTTTTGTATGTTGTAGAAAAACTATGTTCAGTGTAACCAAAAAATGTCTTCTGAAGCAATTAGCCTTGAGACTCAAAAGGAAATAGTCGGTTTGAAAGGGATACTCAGTGGCACATAACAATAAGCAAGTTCTGGAATATTGGGACAAAGATAGCGTGGAATCGATGTACGATAAGTTCCTCTTGAATGCTGAAATCGATCTTATCAAGAAATTTATATCCCCAAACACAAAACTGCTTGATGCTGGATGTGGAGAAGGGGAAGCCACTCTCGTCTATTCTGATCTTCCTGGAGTTATGATTCATGCCGTTGATTTTTCAGAAACGAGGCTAAAGAAGGCCTTAGAGCGGTTGAAGAGTTGTGGCAATGTGATGTTGAAGAAAGTTGATTTTTTGGATCATTACGTCCTTGATAACGATTACGATGTAATTGTCTCACAAAGATTCTTGATAAATTTGAGGGAGTGGGATACTCAAAAAAAGGTAATTCTAGACCTAATGGCTATGCTGAAGCCAGGGGGAAGGTTTCTTATGCTAGAAGGCAGCAAGCAAGGCACTGCTTCGCTTAATGAATTTCGTGTAGCTTGGGGATTAGAGCCAATTCCTGTCAAATGGCACAACCTATTCTTTGACGATGAAGTACTCCTCAACTTTATGCAAAAAGAGGGTTATTGCTTGATCGAACAAATTGGTTTGGGTACCTATTTTCTACTGACTAGAGGAATTCGGCCAGTCTTAGATAGAGATCTTAACTGGAATTGTGAGTTCAACCGACTCGCAGCTATGAACAAAATGGAAAATTTACTTGGACTCGGAACCAAGTTTTCCAGGTTGAAACTTTGGGTCTTTCAGAAATGAGAAGACCGGAATTCTTCTCTTGGTTTTGCTATACACTGTACTTCGGTGAAAATATCTAAATGAATGGCCATCTAGATAATCTAGCTGTATTTGGTGCTACGCCAAAATTTTCAACCCCACTGCATGTTGGACGTCCTAACATAGGTGACCGTGAGTACCTGTTGGCACGCATTAACGATCTGTTGGATAGTCGGTGGCTGACCAACAATGGTCCCTTGGTGCAGGAATTTGAAGCACACGTTGCTGCGCTGGCGGATGTCAAGCATTGCATCGCGATGTGCAATGGAACGATTGCCCTGGAAATTGCAATGAGGGCTGTTGGTTTGGCAGGTGAAGTCATCGTACCTTCATTTACTTTTATTGCCACGGCTCATGCCCTCCAGTGGCAAGAGATTACACCTGTCTTTTGCGATGTTGATCCTCAGACCCACCACATAGACCCCCGCCGGGTCGAAGGGATGATTACGCCCCGTACGAGTGGGATTATCGGTGTTCATCTCTGGGGACGGGCATGTGATGTAGAGGCGTTGACGAAGATTGCCCAGAAGCACCATCTCAAATTGATATTTGATGCTGCCCATGCCTTTGGTTGCTCCTATCAGGGACGTATGATTGGTAATTTTGGCGAGGCCGAAGTCTTTAGTTTTCATGCGACCAAGTTCCTTAACACGTTTGAAGGGGGTGCGGTAGTCACGAATAATGATAATCTTGCAAAAAAAATCCGTTTGATGAAGAACTTTGGCTTTGCCGGATATGACGACGTTATTCACATTGGCACAAACGGCAAGATGAGTGAGATTGCGGCGGCTATGGGATTAACCGGCTTAGAGAGTCTGAATGAGTTTATAGCAGTCAATCAACGCAATTATCAAGCATATCGGTCTGGACTAAAGGATTTACCCGGTGTGTCTTTGTTAACCTATTATGAAAGCGAACAAGGCAACTATCAATATATTGTGCTGGAAATTGATGAAACAGTTACCCTGGTGACTCGAGATCAGTTGGTTAAAATTCTGTGGGCCGAGAACATCCTGACCCGGCGTTATTTCTATCCCGGCTGTCACCGCATGGAACCTTATCGCTCCTATTTTCCCCATACGGGGTTGCTGTTGCCGGAGACGGAGCGGTTGGCACAGCGGGTGCTTCTTCTCCCCACGGGAACAACCGTTGGCATAGATGAGATACAGACTATTTGCCAGATTATTCGGTTGGTAGTTGAGCAAGGGCCAGAGATTAAGCAGAGGTTATTATGAAAGTAAGCGTTTGTATGATCACGTATAATCATGACAAGTTTATTGCTGAAGCTATAGACAGTGTTCTGATGCAAGAGGTGAACTTTGGTTATGAGCTGGTCATTGGCGAGGATTGTTCTACTGATAACACCAGAGATATTGTGGTTGATTATAAAAACAGATACCTGGAGAAAATCAAACTGTTACTTCGTGAAAAAAATTTGGGAATGATGCAAAATTTTGTACAGACGTTACAGGCTTGTCAGGGGGAATACATCGCTTTATGTGAGGGCGACGATTACTGGATTTCGCCGCACAAACTACAAAAGCAGGTGGATTTTCTGGATAGCCATCCCGGTTATTCAATTTGCTCTCACAATGTCAAAATTGCCCATGAGGATAGCGCCCGGGTTTATGAATGGCATGGGAGTAAACATCCAGAAGTCTATACATTAGAAGATTTACTAGAAAAGGGTAGCGGTGGAGCTACCTGCTCCCTTGTCTTTCGGAATAGGGTTTTTGGTGATTTCCCCGAGTGGTATCATACCCTCAAAGGCGGTGATTGGGTCCTCCAGATTCTCTGCGCCACTCAGGGTAAACTGAGATATTTTCGAGAAGTGATGGGGGTGTATAGGAAACACTCGCATGGTTCTTTTTATTATGATGCAGTTGCTGCTCGATCTGAGGGTAAGGAAACCATTGCTCTCTCCTCCAAGAATTCCCTTCAGATGTGTGAGGTTCTGGACAAATATTTTAATTATCGGTATACCAAACTGATCCAGAGGCAAAAAGCATTTTGGTATTGGAGGGGTGCGATGAAGTATGTTCATCATAAGAAAAGAATTACAGCCATGTCATATCTCCTGAAAGCAATGCCCGGTCTTTCTTTTTGGAGTTTCCTAAGGGGACTGTGGGTAATTCTTCTTCGATCTTTTTTGCCACGATCATTTGTTAAATTCTTGCGTTTTGTGAGGTACCAATGCGTCAACAGTCTATAACAATTCCGGCAGACAAGATTAGCCGATATTCTCAAGAAGCAGAGGCCGTATGGGGAAAAGCATATAAATTTTTCAGTACAATCATTGAGGATAAGGCATTAAAAGTCGGTGTGGAAGTTGGTGTAGCTTATGGGGGACACGCAGAAGCAATTCTAAGTAACACGACAATTGATAGACTTTATGGGGTGGATCCATACCAACATATTGATGGTTATCGTGATCCAATGAATTTGCCACAAGCCAAGTTTGATCAATTATATGATTTTATGCTAAATAGATTAGCCCGCTTTGGAGATAGATATAACCACATTCGCAAGTTTTCGAGACACGCTGTTAATGATGTCCATGGCCAAATAGACTTTGTCTATATTGACGCAGATCACTCTTACAAAGGCGTTTGGGAAGATTTGTGTAGTTGGTATCCTAAAGTACGGACAGGAGGTGTAATTGGAGGGCATGATTATGATCATCCAAGTTTTCCCGGTGTAACACAAGCGGTCATTGAGTTTTTTAGGCGGTTTGATTGGGAGATATGTACTGAAGGTGAGGGAGTCTGGTGGGTCGAAAAACAAGTTCTAAATATCAGTTTCTTTATGCCGGCCTATAATTGTGCAGGAACAGTGCAAAAGTCAGTAGAGTCCATTATGGAAGGAAATTTCAGCCAAGGAGATGAATTAATAATTGTCAATGATGGGTCGACAGATAACACAGAAACAGTATTGCAGGAATTCAAAGCAAAGTATCCGGAGATAAAGATTCTAAAGCATACTAGAAACAAAGGCGGTGGCGCAGCTCGAAATACAGCAATTGAGAATTGCCAACATCCCCTCCTATTCTGCCTGGATTCAGATAATATTTTAACACCGGGCAGTATTACCAGGCTTAAAGCATATTTGCTTGATTCTGGTGCGGATGTTGCAGCATTTCAGGCACTTCATTACTTTCGAGATGACAAAAGCAAAGTCACCCATAAATGGGTATTTAAGCCGGGGGTAATAACCCTGGCTGATTGTCTGGCCGGGTCAACCCCTGGAGCCAGTGGAAACTATATGTTCACCAGGAAATCTTGGATGAGAGCCGGGGGATACCCTGAATTTGCCGGCGCATTAGATGCCTGGGGCTTTGGTTTCCGGCAATTGGTTACCGGGTCTAAAATGATGGTAATGCCAGACTCGTACTACTACCATCGGTATGGCTATGAGTCCTACTGGATCAGAGAGGCAAAGAAAGGCCAAATCTCACTAACAGCATTACAGATAATGCTCCCTTTTTTAGATTTACTTGAACAAAAAGATGTAGACTATATCATGAGTCCTGAAGGACAGGATATCTGGTTTGATAATTTAAGAAAACGTCCTCTTAAAGTGAAAAACTCTGATTATGGGATATCTGGAAAGATAATCCACCAACGAAAGAAGAGTGTTAAAAGAAAGGGGGTAAGTAAATATATTCCTGCTAAATTGCGTCCCCTTGCCCAAAATTTACGCCTGTTACAAAGACATTGGCTTGATCCAGTCTTCCCTATTCATAAGAGTGTGACTTTCGTTGGTCTTTACGCTCAATACTGGACTGACTGGAAGTGTTATAGAAATTTGCCGGGGGCTGAATCACTGCATATTGGTGATAGCTTGCCCTGTCTTTTTGACCGTACCGTCACCACATCATATGACCCTCACTACTTCTATCAGGACATCTGGGCCTTCAAACGCATCCAAACCTCCGGCACGCCCACCCACATTGATGTTGGCTCACGGATAATCTTGGTTGGTATGCTGACGGCCATTACCAACGTAACCTTTATTGACATTCGTCCCTTAATGGTCAGTCTTGATAAATTCAATTCACAACCGGCCAGTATTCTATCTCTCCCTTTTGCAAACAATTCAATCTCTTCATTCTCTTGCCTGCACGTGGCTGAACATATTGGCCTGGGACGTTATGGTGATCCATTAGAGCCACGAGGCACAAAAAAGGCTACCCGTGAGTTAGCACGTGTTTTGGCTCCAGGTGGCAATCTGTACTTTTCAGTTCCAATTGGCAAACCACGCGTTCAGTTCAACGCCCATCGCATCCACTCACCGCAACAAATACTGGACTATTTTTATGATTTACAGCTTGTTCATTTTTCAGCCGTTGATGATAGAAAGAATTTCTGTGAGGATGCTGATCCAGATGACTTCTCGGCGGCAAAATATTCGTGCGGACTGTTTCACTTCCGCAAGCAAATACCATAAAGGCCATTGGTATGGTTGTGGTAAAGTTAATGGGCGGTCTGGGCAATCAGTTATTTCAGTATGCAGCCGCCCGGCGGGTTGCTCTTGTTAATAATGCGTCCCTAAAACTGGATATATCAAAATTCAAGAATGACAAACTCCGCACTTACAGGCTGAAGCATTTCAACATTAAGGCAGAGATTGCCGACCTTGCTGACATTATGCAAGCCAAAGGCGGAGCGGGGATATCAGGGCAGATAAATCGCCGCTTGGCAAAACTGAAACCTTATCACCGCCGCTTATGGATTAAGGAACGCCATTTACATTTCGATCCAAACATTTTAAAATTGTCCAGTCCGGTGTATTTAGAAGGCTACTGGATGAGCGAGAAATATTTCAAAGATATTGAAGATACTCTTCGCCAAGAGTTCACGGTTAAGTCAAAGCCATCACTAATCAATGAGCAAATGGCTCAAGATATTCACCGCACCAATTCGGTTAGCTTGCATATCCGCCGGGGCGATAAGGCATCTAACCCGGTCACCAGTCAATTGCACGGCGTGTGCCCACCGGAATACTATCAGGCTGCTGTAGAGAAAATAGCCGGGATCGTTGAAAACCCCTATCTTTTCATTTTCTCGGATGATCCCCGGTGGACCCAAGAAAATTTAAGACTTGAATATCAAACAACCTACGTTACCCATAACGGAGCCGATCAGGATTTTGAAGATTTGTGCTTAATGAGCCAGTGCAAACATCATATTGTTGCCAACAGTACATTCAGTTGGTGGGGAGCATGGCTTGGTGCATATCCCCAAAAAATAGTCATTGCCCCCAGGCAATGGTCTCAATATAAAAATAAAGACCGTATACCTGAGACCTGGGATTTGTTATAGAATAATCATTGTGAAGCTGATAAAAATGCGAAACTGTATAATTCTTGGCTCAGGCCGGAGCGGAACCAGTTTAGTAGCCGGCACCTTGGCTAAGTCGGGCTTTTTTATGGGAGATCGGCTTTTGCCGCCTACCTAGGGTAATCCTAAAGGATATTTTGAAGATCTGGAAATTAATAGAATCAATGAAGCGCTTCTGAATCCGGTGGTTCCTAAAAGACCGCGGCTACTGAGAAAATGGTTTTTTCATGACCGTCCACTCCGTAACCAAAGATGGCTGGCTCGTATACCGGTAAAGACCAATATTTCAAGTTCCCCTGAGATCATTGAGCGTATTAAGAAAGTAATTCAGCAAGAGCCTTTTTGTTTCAAGGATCCACGCTTCTCTTACACCTTGCCCATTTGGAGACCTTTTTTAAAGAATGCCGTATTTGTTTGTGTATTCCGCCATCCGGCTCACACCGCCCAAAGTATCCTTAAAGAATGTAAAAACGCGCCTTACTTGCGTACTCTCTCCATTTCTTTTAGCCAGGCGTTAGAGGTATGGACGCTTATGTACAAACATATTCTGGAAACTCACCGTCATGATGGAGAATGGTTATTTCTTCATTATCATCAGGTGCTTGCCGGAGAGGGTTTGGATTATCTGGAGGTCTTTGTAGATGCCCAGATAGATCGCTCATTTCCAGACCCTACCTTACGCCGATCATTTTTAGACCAGCCCGTGTCCGCAAAAACCTGGGCTACATATCAAAAACTTTGTAAACTTGCCGGGTACAAAGCTTCGGCTGTTGAGATTTAAACCTGTAAAAACAAAATGTCCTATCCCACAAAAGATAGCATTTCACAATTCGTCAGCAATGGTAATAATGCTGATCCATGTGTCAGCGTTGTGATGCCCGTCTATAACGGCGAGTTATACTTGCGCGAGGCTGTCGAGAGTATTCTCAACCAGACTTTTGCTAATTTTGAGTTTATCATTGTTGACGACGGCTCCACGGATAGCACTCAGCAAATTCTGGCTGAATACGCCGCCCAAGATGCCCGCATTATCCTGAATCGCAATCGGGAGAATCTTGGCCTGATTCCAACTTTGAACAAGGGTGTGGCTCTGGCCCAAGGCGAGTACATTGCCCGCCACGACGCGGATGATATTTCCTTACCAAAGCGATTAGCAGCCCAGGTCGCCTATCTTCAAAACCATCCTGAAGTGGGTCTACTAGGGACAGCCTATTATCGGTTATACCCTGGCGGGGAACAAAGCCTCCGCCAGCCATCATCTACAGATACGGGGATTCGCTGGAGGTTGCTATTTGGTAATGTCTGGTGCCACCCTTCAATGATGTTTCACCGTAATTTGGTCGAAGCTGGCAAGCCTTTTTACAGGGATTTTCTACACGTTGAGGACTATGAACTTTGGACCAGATTAGTGAAACGGACACGCGCCGCCACCCTTACGGAGCCGTTGGTCGTTTATAGAGTCCACGATAGCAGTATTTGCACAACCCATCGTGAGGAACAGCTTGCTATGGTTGCAGAAATTTCGGCGCAACAACTCAATGCTTTTTTCTTGGACCCTCCCCTTACCCCGTCTGAAATAAATGCCTTACGCCGCTGTTATGAAGGGCGAGAATTAACCTAACAAGATATAACCCAAGGAGGACGACTGGTATCCCGACTTTTTAGCGCATTTGAACAGCAGCCCGATATTAATGTTGAGATCATACATACTTATCGACGACGTTGGACCCGGCGCGTATTGGCAGGAATCCCCCCCCAACAGTGGAGAGTTGCGTGGAAATCCGGCTTGCTCCAGCATACTTTCCGTCACGATATTTTAGCCTTACTCATAAGCGGGTTTATTTATTTTCCTAAGCAAATTGTTCGTCTAATCAAAAAGCCGGGATTATCTCATATTAGTAATTGAATAAAAATGATGACCGTTAAACAAAAAGTGACACATCGTATAGAGCGCAGCACGATACTACTTTTGTTCATTGCGCAGGCTACCGTTCTGACTATGGCAATTGCCTTGTTTGCGTTTACACATCCAATGATGGATGATTTTTGTGAAGCGGCTGATGTACGGGAATTGGGGGTAATAAATGGTCTCAACTCGGCTTTGACCAAAAATAGCAGTCGTTGGGGCAGCAAACTAATAGAATATATTGTGCCGGCAATGATTAATCCTATAAAGTATTATGGCATTTTTCCGGCAAGCATTTTTATTTTTCTTGCACTTGGAATATACCTCTTTCTTATATCACTATTTAGAAGGCACCTTAACATTTCTTACATTGTTCTTTTGTTTTTTTCGCTTATCTCTATTTATTGGGTTGGTATGCGTTCCCCTGCACAGAGTGTTTACTGGTGGTCAGGCTCGGTGGAGTATCAAATTACCCTGGCCACAATGTTTATCATTTTTGCTATTTTATTTTGGGTATCGGGTAAGGATCCTGGACAACGGACGACTACAATAGTTACGGCAGGTGTATGCATTTTAACATTTTGTTTGCCGGGCTTACATGAACTTTTTGGTTTCATTCTGGCTATACTTTTATGGAGTGGTTTTTTGATTGCTTATCGGATTGAATCTCCTAATAGACATATATGGCTGAAAGCGGCAACAGCGGCAGTTTTGGGACTTGTACTTGTTTTGGCAATACCGGGCGGGCATAATCGAATGGCTTCCCATGATACATCTTTTCAACTGGGGGCAATTCTATTTTTAGCCAGTAGACAGGGTATTTTTAACATTGTGGCATGGAGTCTGGATATAAAACTTTTAAGTGCTACATTGTTATTTGTCATTAGTTTTCAAATTCGGGCCATAAGACCTGCCTGGTTTGCGTTTGAAGGTGTTAACTGGAGTTTTATTGTGCCTTTTATATGGGTTGTTTTGTTAGTCGTTGCTTTTTTAATACCAAGTATTGCTATAAGAAAAAGTATGCCATATAGAACCCTAAACAGTATCTATATGCTTTTCCTGGTCGGGTGGTTTGCTACAGTTTTTATCTTTACCCGATTGAGGGATGACCCAGTATTGACTGATAGTATTACGGTAAGGTGGATAAGACATGCCGCATTAGTTATTTTTGCTGTTAGCTTACTGGCTACCGGTAATACACCATCGGCAGTAAAAGATGTATTTGTTCGCGGACCAATATATAACCAAGCAATGCACCACAGATATCAAATTATAAATGTCGCTATGATAGAAGGTCAAGATGATGTAATTGTACCCCAACCATCTGTATATCCCAAGCATCAATTCCGCCAGGGTGAAATTGAGGAAGATAAGGATAATTGGAAAAATCAGTGTGTGGCCAGATATTTTAGTCTAAATTCTATTGCGCTTCGCGATGCTCAATAAAACTGGTTATAATATAAAACTAATTGCTCACCGGATACTCGGTGTGATCAAAAATGCCAAATGAACCAACAATCTCCTCGATCCCCGCTCTGTGTGGGTTTATTGACCGACACGTTGGTCAAGCCCCGGTGGGTTTACAAGGTTATTACAGATATTCAAGAGTCTACTATTGCCAATATTGCGCTGATTATTAAAGACACAGGCGTTCTTGACAAACCAAGTGTCTGGCAGCAAAGGCGGCATTGGCTTTACAAGGCCTACAGCCGGCTTGATAACGCGCTCTTTAAAGTCCATCTCGATGCTTTTGAGAAGGTTAGTCTTGAACCATTACTCTCGGATACTCCCATTCTTGAGGTCATGCCAACCCGAAAGAAGTTTTCTGATTATTATCGGATTGAGGACGTGGCTAAAATTGGTAAATATCAGCTTGATGTTATCCTCTATTTAGGGCGACGTATTCTCAAAGGAGAGATATTGCAGGCGGCCAGGTACGGGGTCTGGTCTTATCACCACGGAGACAACCTGGTCAATAGGGGTGGGCCGCCCGGTTTCTGGGAGGTTATGGAAGGTCATCCGGTCACCGGTTCTATCTTGCAGGTATTAACGAAGAATCTTGACGGCGGCAAAGTTATTTATCGCTCGTATGCACCCACCCACAAACGTTCTGTCAAAAGAAATAAAAATAACTACTATTGGAAATCAACCACTTTTGTGTTACGTAAATTAGAAGATCTTTATAAGGATGGCCCTGACACCCTGGATAGTGATCCTTATGCCGGTGTTTATCACCCCTATAGCCACCGTTTGTATAGGAATCCAACAAATTGGGAGTTATTCCCGGTGCTGTTAAAGTTTGGTATTAGGATCGCTTTTGATAAGCTACAGGAGTTACTTTATCTGAAACAGTGGTTTTTGGCCTACCGTATCAAGCCCGGCGTCACTGAAATGAATGATGTATTTTACAAATTCCGGCCAATTATTCCCCCCGGGGATCGATATTGGGCCGATCCTTTTCCGGTCAAAAAAGACGATAAGTTTTTTATTTTTATTGAAGAATACATTTACAAGGCTAAAAAGGGACATATAGCTGTGATAGAGATGGATCGGCAGGGTAGATACAGTCAACCGGCGAAGGTATTGGAGAAAAGTTATCATCTCTCTTATCCTTTCATCTTTCATTGGAAGGGGGATTATTACATGATCCCAGAAACGGCTCAGAACCGAACGGTAGAGCTTTATCGTTGCGTTTCATTCCCCTTTGATTGGCAGTTAGAAATGGTGTTATTAGAGGATGTTACGGCAGTAGATGCCACGTTAACCGAAATCGACGGGCGGTGGTGGATGTTTGTAAATATTGGTGTGGAGGGAATGGCCAACAACCGGGATGAGTTGTTTCTGTTTTATGCCAAAACACCTCTTGGTCCCTGGCAACCACACCAGCGCAATCCTGTCAAATCGGACGCCAGAAGTGCGCGGCCAGCCGGTCATCTCTTTTGGAGGCAGGGTACACTGTATCGCCCAGCTCAAGATTGTTCAGAACGGTATGGATATGCTATCTCAATCAATAAACTGAACCAATTAACGCCGGAAACTTTTGTAGAGACAGAAGTTTCTAAGATTTGGCCTTATTGGTCAAAAAATTTAATGGCTACCCATACCCTAAATAGCCTTGATGAGTTAACGGTTGTTGATGGCATGATGAAAACAACAAAATTTTAACTACAGGTATCATAATGTGTCAAGATTTGCAAATTAATTTCAGTGGTGTTGTGGTTTGCCATAATGAAGCACACCTCATAGAGCAGTGCTTGGCAAGTATTGATTTTTGCCAAGAGTTAATTGTAGTAGATTTAGGTTCAACCGATGACTCGGTTCAGATAGCAAAATCATTAGGGGCCAGGGTTCTTTTCCATGAGCGTCTTCCTAACCCTAATTTACCACGACAGTACGGCATTGCCCACGCAACCAACGAATGGGTATTAACTATAGATCTTGATGAAATCTTCCCTAAAGATGAGGTCAAAAAAATTGAGGCGGTTATTCTAAATAATCCAGACTGGGATGCATTAAGGGTTCCAATTCAGTATTATTTTAAAGGCAAAGAGTTAAATTGTACCGTTTGGGGACGACCCGGTTTAACAAGGTGGACAGTATTGAATCGTGATCAATCTCAAGGAACACCATATGCACATAAAGAATTCGATCCCAATCAAAAAATTTATCGTTTTTCTTGGTCAGAAATGAAACCAATTAAACATTATTGGCGAAGCTCGTATCGAGAGGTGGTCCAAAAAATGCTTCCATACTTGAAAGTTGAAGGCGAAGCTAAATATGCGTCTGGAAAACGATTTTCATGGCTTGCTATGCTTAAATACACCGCAATGACCTTAAAGACTGATCTAATTGATTATCGAGGTTTGTATGGTGGCTTAACCGGTGTTTGTTTGAGCTTTTTACGTGCTTGGTACGTGTTTATGAGTTGGCTTTCACTCAGGAGATATGAACGGAATTTACAACCTACTGAACCCCAAATGACCGTTGGTAGATATGAGAGAAAAGGATAATCTTAAAACTTTAGATTTTATCGTCATTGGGGCATCTAAGTCTGGCACAACCTCTTTGTTCAATTATTTGAGAACCCATCCCCAAATTTATTTGCCGCCTGATAAGGATGCCCCCTTTTTCGCCGTTGACGAGTGGTCTAAACAAGGTTGGGTATGGGCAGTGCAAGAATTTTTTGAGAAAGCCCCAATAGACACCCGATGGGGAACTGTTACACCTCGGTATATGGAAAATCTGTCAATTCCGGAGCGAATCTTCAAAGTAATGCCCCAGGTAAAACTGATTGCCATCTTGCGGAATCCGGTGGATCGTATGTTTTCCCACTATCGCCAGCAAGTGCGCCGCAACAAAGAAGTGCGGAGTTTTGAAATTGTGGTTCATGAGCAACTCACTCCTAAGTCAGTAGAACAAGCGCGGCTGCCCACACATTTCAACACCATTTCTCACTGTAACCCGGTTCGAAGCGAATATAGCTTGGTGCTACATCACTATTTGTCATATTTCCCACCGGGACAACTGTTAGTTCTGTTTACCGAAGACCTGAAACAGCGTCCGCAATTTGTGTTGGATACCATTTATGCCTTTATTGGCCTGTCACCCGGCTTTTCCCCACCCAACCTCGGTCAGCAGTACCACATAGGTGGCACCCGGCAGCGGTTCCCATGGTTAATTCCGGTTGTCCAAAAAATACGGCCTTTGAGAGGGTTGTGGCAGACTTTACCAAAAGCTCGTCGCAGAGCAGTTTGGACCTGGTTTTTTACCCAAATCAACGTCATTCCAGAAACACCCCCACAACTATCGCCAGATTTACGCCGGCGGCTGGTAACATTCTTTCAGCCGGATGTGTTTGAGTTGGAAACTTTAATTGGACAAAAGGTTCCCTGGCAAGAATTTCATGCAAAATCCTAAAACAGATAACGTTGACGAGCGGAAATTCGAGCCAATATTTAGCGTCATTATCCCCACCTACAATCGAGCCCATCTTGTCACCCGGTCAATCCAGAGCGTACTCAACCAAACCTTTAGTCAATTTGAACTCATTGTTGTGGATGATGGCTCGACTGATAATACAGATGCAGAGGTCAAAAGCATCAAAGACATCCGTATCCGCTATATTTACCAGGAAAACAGGGGACGATCTGCCGCACGCAATACCGGCGTTACCCACGCTAAAGGGCTATACATCACTTTCTTAGACAGCGACGATGAGGCTCTACCGGAATGGTTGGAACACTTTGCTCAAGAGTTTGAGAAACCTGGGACAAGCGTTGTTTGCTGTGGAGTTGTTATTAAACTGAAGCGAGATTACAGGCAAAAAGCCCTAACATTGGTACGTCTACCACAGAATCGTGGGCCTGTGTATGAAAATCAAAAGGGTCTCTTTCTGACCGGCACGTTCGCGCTTCACCGGGAACTGTTTAAGACAATCGGGGGATACCAAGAAGAATTGCATTTCTCTGAAAATACGGACCTCGCTCTACGCCTCACCACGTATTGCACTCAAACGAGGCTGAAGATAGTCAATGTTATCAAACCTTTGGTGGTGTTCCACAATAGCCGTCCTATTGCAGCGCCGGAGAACTATCAAGTTCGATTAGAAAGCGCTGAGTACATATTACGCCACCATGGTGAGCGGTATCGTCAGCACAGTCCACGTGGATATACTAACTACTGTGCAATTGCCGGTACGAGCGCTGCCCGGTTAGGAAAGTACCATAAAGCAAGACATTACTTCCTCTCCGCTATTCGCGTTTATCCCTGGAACTGGAAACATTATGGCCGTTTGTTTCTGGCCCTGATTTTTCCCCTAGGTCGTAAACTCTGGTTGAGACACCAATGAGATTATAATGAGGGCATAATGAAATTTGGCGCGTTTATCGTTACGTTCAATCGTCCTGCGATCTTGAAAAAAAGTATTGAATGTCTTTTAGAACAAACCCGGACGCCTGACCTGATCGTGGTCGTTGACAACGGAACTTCTGAAGATACAAAGCTGGTGGCACAAGGTTTCCCCAATGAGAAAGTTGTCTATGAGGCCACCGGGGCTAATCTCGGCTCGGCTGGGGGGTTCGCCTATGGGGTAAAGTGGTTGTACGAGCGAGGCTATGATTGGATGTATTGTGGCGATGATGACAATCCTCCAAGAACAATTGATACCTTGGAGCGGCTGTTAGAAATAGCATGTACAGCTGACAATGTTGGTGTGGTGGGTACTGTTGGCGCACGATGGGATTGGGAAAAGGGAGAAATACAACGATTGCCTGATGAGATGTTAAATGGCATCCTGAACGTAGACTTTATCGGCCAGGATCAAAGATTTACGGTACACCGAAAGGTAGTTGAAACCGTGGGCTTGCCTAATGGTCGCCTTTTCTTTGGCTATCCAGATTTGGAGTACTGTCTCAGGATACGGCAAGCCGGTTACCGCTTGCTGGTAGATGGCCGGCTTATGTGGGAATATAGAGCGCAGACCAAACGACTTAATTTGGAGAAGAAGCGGTCTTTATTGCCTCGCCGTTCTTACAGTAGCATCTGGCGTAACTATTACACCACCCGTACCTATATTCATATGATGCGCTATACCTTTCAACGTCCAGAATTGGCCCGCCGCGAGGCATTGAAGGCCTGTGGCCGGATACTCTTCTCCTGGGCACGGGGACCAAGATATGGCGCAGCTTTTAGTGTTTTACAACTGCGCGGCGTATTAGATGGGTATCTTGGTCGCTTGGGGCGTACGGTAAAGCCAAAACCAAAATATGGAGAGAACTTGTGAATAACATTCGCCGGCCTGATTTTAGCGTTATTATTCCAACTCATAACCGGGCACATCTGCTCCCGCGAGCAATTAAAAGCGTTTTAAACCAGACTCACAAGGACTTTGAATTACTCATTGTAGATGATGCCTCAACCGACAAGACCCAGGAAGTGGTTGCAGAAATTCAAAATGAGCGCATCATTTACATCCGGCGAGAAAAGAACAGTGGAGTTGGGGCAACCCGGAATGCCGGTATTCTTCAAGCCGCCGGAAAATATGTTTCCTTACTCGATGACGATGATGAGTATTTGCCTGATTTTTTGGAAGAGACCTATCTAACGCTAGAAGGCGCGCCTGAAAATGTAGGGTTTGGATGGTGTGGAATCCGTTGGTTGCAGGACACCTTTCAGGGCGAAAAATTAATAAAGGAAGAGTTGTGGCAGCCGCAGTTCGATAATCGGGAACAAGCCTACCTCTCGTTTTTACAATCTCGCAGGATTGGTACAAATTGTGGACTGACATTTCGGCGCTCAGTCTTTGAGTCGGTGGGACTATTTGATGAAGATTTTAGAGGCGGGGCCGAAGATACTGACTTCCTCATTCGGTTGGTACGCCAATTCGACTTTAAAGTTGTTTCTCGTGTTCTGATCAAGGTGCATCTCCATTCCGGGGCAAACTTACGATCATATTCGTCTAAAAAGGCTGAAGATTATCAAAGGATTATTCAGAGGCATAGAGATGCTTTGCTTAACCATCCCAATTTATGGGTCACACTCCATTACAAAACAGGTTGGTTGTACTACCACGATGGTAACAGGGCAGTCGGACGGAGGTATATGCTGCAAGCACTTCGAAAAAATCCTCTACACTTAAAAAGTTGGATGGGCCTATTACTCTATGAGACACTCGGTTCCAAAGCGTCCAAATTACATAAACAGATTTCTACCTGGAAAGCCTCTCTTTATCCCGATTCAGCCAGACTCGAGAATAAGAGGTAAATGAAAATCTTTCAGCTTGTCCAGAAACCGCAGCGGCGTGGAGCTGAGATCTTTGCTTTTCAACTCAGCCGGGAACTGCGCCGCCAGGGGCATAAGGTACAAATCGCTTACCTTTACCCTCACCAGGATGCTAAAGCCCTGCCCCTACACCCGGAAGATCAAATGCTGTCCGGACAGGAACGTCATCCCTTAGAAAAATTCCCGGGATTTCACCCCCGGCCATTACGGCGTTTGCTGCAACTCATCGAGCAATTCAGACCCGATGTAGTCCAGGTCAACGGCAGCCGAACGGTCAAATATGGGGCCTTTGCTCGACATTTCTGCCGGAATGGATCGTGGGTCTTAATCTATCGTAATATCGGCAATCCTCAAGATTGGGTGCGGGGTTGGAGTCGTCGTCTTTTTTATGAAAAGTTAGTGATGCCTAAAATTAACGGGGTTGTTGGCGTTAGTTCGACAACGCTCAAGAATTTATCAGATTTCTATCTCTTGTCCATTCCTGCCATCCATATTCCCCGAGGTGTTGATTCTTCAGCATTAAAACCGATGACCTCGCGTGAAGCCACCCGTCAAAAAATGCAGATTTCTTTGCGATCGCCACTCTTACTCTTTGTCGGCAGCCTCACCCCAGAGAAACGTCTTGATCGCTTGTTGCGGGTTGCCGGTCAAGTTCGCGCTCATCTGCCGGACCTACGGCTATGTCTTGTTGGAGATGGTCCTCTACGAGCCAAGTTAGAACAGCAAGTAGCGGCCCTGGGTTTGACCAATACCGTGTACTTTGCTGGGATGCAGGCCGATGTAGCCACTTATATGAATGCCGCCGATTTACTATTGCTGACCAGCGATACAGAGGGCACACCTGGGGTCATTTTGGAAGCAGGATTGCTTAGGCTGCCGGTAGTAGCCACCCGTGTTGGCGGTGTCCCTGAATGTGTTTTACACAAAAAAACAGGGCTGCTGGCAGACCCTGATGACGAAATTGGCCTGGCCCAGGCTGTGATTATGTTGCTTCAACGCCCGGAAGAACGATACAAAATGGGTGAACGATCTGAGAAGTGGATTCAAGCCAACTTCACAATAGGCCATATCGCCCAGAAATACATAGATTTTTATCAACAGGTCCTGGTAGTTTAAACTATCCCTGTTATCAACAGAAAAGATATAGATGATATGTCCGCTCTCAAGATTCTTTTTGTAGTCGATGGTCTCTGGGTTGGTGGAACCGAACGCTCTCTGGCAGAGATGCTGCCGTATCTGGTTCAGGCCGACATTACGCCGGTTATTGCCTGCTTCAACCGTTATCAACAGGAGGGTGTCGAGACCGAGGTGCTGCGCCAGGGTTTCGATGTCCGTTTTTTGAGTGGCACTGGGCTGATCTCCCAGGTTCAAGCTTTACGTCGGTTGATTAAGACGGAACGGCCTGACATCATCCACACAGCGCTCTTTAAAGCAAATCTGGTAGGCCGTCTGGCCGCCGTGGGATTGCCGGTAGTTGTTATGAATAGCCTGGTCAATACCCCCTATGAACCGATCCGTTTTCAAGACCCCAACATCAAAGCCTCGCGGCTACGGACAGTGCAATTTATTGACGCCTGGACGTCTCGCTACCTCACCGCCCACTTTCACGCGGTTTCTAACGCAGCCAAACTGGCCGCAGTGAACTCCCTTGGAATTCCCCCTGAACGGATTACCGTAGTTGAACGGGGACGTGATCCTATCCGTCTTGGCCAACCCGGTTTGGAGAGACGCCGGCAAGCCCGGCTAAAATTGGAACTTCAGCCAGAAGATGAGGTTATTGTCAACGTTGGCCGGCATGAATATCAAAAAGGGCAAAGTTTTTTATTAGAGGCAATGGGTACGCTGATCCATACCCGGCCCCGGCTAGTGCTACTTGTAGCCGGGCGTTCAGGGCACGCATCATCAGAACTTATACGCCTTCGAGATCGAATTGGTTTAAACAGGCGGATACACTTTCTCGGTCATAGGGATGATGTGCCCAATATTTTAGCCGCGGCTGATCTTTTTGTTTTTCCTTCTCTATTTGAAGGATTGCCCGGCGCGGTGATTGAGGCAATGGCCTTGGGCTTACCAATTGTTGCAGCCAAAATTATGCCGGTCCAAGAAGTGGTGAAAGAAGGTCGTAATGCTCTCCTGGTAGAACCAACCTCATCCTCGGAGCTAGCCATTGCCATTGAGACGTTAATCAAGGATCGGGAACGGATTACTACTTTTGGACAATGTAGCCGGGCAATCTTTGAAGCACGTTTCACCCTGAAACGAAGTGTATCGCGGATGATTGAACTATACCGTGAGGTGGTTGATACAAAGCAATGATTGCCGATAAATTTACACTTCAAGATAAACATTATGAATTTCCTTATCATTAAACGAAGTGTATCGCGGATGATTGAACTATACCGTGAGGTGGTTGATACAAAGCAATGATTGCCGATAAATTTACACTTCAAGATAAACATTATGAATTTCCTTATCATTATATCCCGTACTTTGATCAACACGGTGTGGGGGTCAAAACGCGAGTCTTGGGATGGGGTTTGGAGTATTTATGCTATATAAAACACATCCAGGAATTGGCATACTCATTACAACCCCAATCGGTGTTGGACGTTGGCTGTGGTGACGGTCGTTTCTTGGGTATGCTCGGCTCACGGGTACCCCGGCGGGCAGGAGTCGATCTGTCTGAGCAGGCCATTAGATTTGCCAAAGCGTTTAATCCAGATGTTGTATTCCATGTCATAGACGTTGCCGATTTGGAGGAAACTTTCGATTTGGTTGTTGCCATTGAAGTCCTCGAACATATACCGGATGAGCAAATCACCAACTTCCTCAACGCACTAGTTAATCGCACTCGTGAAGGTGGTCATATAATCATCTCTGTTCCAACGATTGTAAAACCTGTCTTGGGCAAACACTACCGACATTACGACCTTGATTTGCTCAGAAACCAACTGGAGTCGATCCGGGTACCGTTAGATATAGTGCAGGTCGAGTATATTTATAAGCAATATGTGTCGCTTTTTATTAAAGTTATAGAAAGACTTCTTCAAAACCAGTGGTGGACACTCGATATCTATTTTTTACGAGGGCCTGTCTGGTGGTATATCTGGCAGAAACGCCGCTTGGCTGCATCTCAAAACGGGCGACACCTCGTAGCCGTATTAAAAAAGCTGGAAAGTAATAGATAGCAAATGATAATGAAAGGGCAGAAATTCCTTGAACATATCAATGGCCTGTACCAGAGTCTTAGTTCTGATCAAAAGTTTGGGGTTGGGTGGAGCAGAGCGTTTGCTGGCAGATGCCCTGCCCTACCTGAATCGGGAGCGGTTTGAGTATCACTTTGCCTATTTCTTACCCTGGAAAGATTTCCTGGCGCCACAGTTTAAAGAAGCTGGATTCCCAATTTATTGTCTTGGTACATCTGGGGCTGTGGAAGATAGATTAAGGAAGATGGGAGAGGAGAAAGGGCAGAGGATTAGATGGTTACCAACAGCTTTATCACAGTTAAGACTACTTCAAAACCAAAAGCGGTTCGATCTAATCCACGCCCATCTGCCTATAGCCGGAATTCTGGCCCGACTGACCGGCCGGTGGTATGGGATACCGGTGGTCTATACGGAACACAATCTCCAGGAGCGATATCATCCGCTAACCCGCCGGCTCAATGGAGCAACCTACGGCTGGAATGAACGGGTATTGGCCGTTTCGCAAGAGGTAACCGCCTCCATCAAACGATTTGGTTTCAATCGGAAAACTCGCGTTGAAACATTGCTAAATGGGGTACCGGTAGAACAAGTACGGGCCGAAGCCGGCAACCTGAACGGCTTGCAGGCAGAACTGGGAATTCCACCTGACCATTTGGTTGTGGGCACAGTGGCCGTTTTTCGGGGCCAGAAACGGCTGCTAGATTGGCTGGAGGTGACTGCTCAGATTGCTGAACAGCGACAAGATGTAACATTTCTACTGGTGGGGCATGGCCCGGAAGAAGCAGCCTTGAAAGCCAAAATACAAACTCTGGGTTTGGAAAATCGAGTGCGGATGCCCGGCTTTCGACCCGATGGCCGGCGGGTGTTGGGTTTGATGGATGTTTACCTGATGTCTTCAGAATTTGAAGGACTGCCGATTGCCTTGTTAGAAGCAATGGCCCTGGGTAAGCCGGTCGTTGCTACTGCTGTCGGGGGTATTCCAGAGGTGGTGCAGGATGGTCAGGAAGGGTTGCTGGCTCCAGTTGGAGCTGTAGATACCCTGGCTGATTATAGCCTGAGTCTCTTGGCCGACCCCCAACAACGGCAACAAATGGGAGAGCGCGGAGCGAATAAAGTGGCCCAGAAATTTCATTGGCGAGATCGGGTTCAGTTTACTGAGCGTCTTTATTTAGAGACGCTGGCAGAAGTAGAACGAAAGAAGATGGGGGGCATCTAAATGCTTCAACACACAACACGCACGTCCAACCCCCAACCCTTCGACCCTGCTCTAGATAAGTCTCCAATCCTTCGGCTACGCTCAAGACAGGTCTCTGATCTCCAAATCTGTACCTACCAGTCCGAAGCCATCCCGGATATTCTGAGACTCACGCAAAAAACTCTGGGCAACGCTGCCGCCACTCGTAAAACCGAGGCGTTGTGGCGCTGGAAACACCACCTTAATCCTTTTGGTTTATCGTATGGCCTTTTTGCCTGGGCTGAGGTGCAACAAAGAGTTGTGGGTTTACGGGTTTTGATGCGCTGGGAGTTTCAAACGCCGGCTGGTCATTCGCTTCAGACCGTGCGGGCAGTCGATACTGCAACTCATCCGGGCTATCAACGCCAGGGTATTTTCTCGGCCCTAACCCGACAAGCCATCGAGGACTTAACGCAAGAAGGAATTCACTTTATCTTTAATACCCCTAATCAACGCAGTTTGCCCGGCTATCTTAAACTGGGTTGGGAAGTGGTAGACAAGTGGCCTGTCTTTATTAAACCTTTAAAGCCCTGGCGTATGTTAAAAAAACGGTTGGGGGTTGGGATGACTTCGCCGCCTCCCGACCAATTCGAGGCATATTTTGAAGCGGACATTGTACCGTGGTCCAATTTTGTCAAACAGTATGGCTCGCTGATTTCAGAGTTGGTAGCTAATTGGGAAAGGCAACGTCGTCAGGTTGGATGCAGGACCCCCAGAGATTTGGAGTATTTGCAGTGGCGATACGGGCAGCATCCGCACCTGACCTATGGGGTCTATGCTCTGGAAAGCTCAGATGGACTGGCCGGCTTTGCCGTCTTGCGACCTAATCTGCGCTACGGGTGGCAGGAGATTGTTTTGACCGACATCTTTCTATCGCAACCAAATCTTCAGTTGGGACGATTGTTCTTAAAAAACTTGAGCAAACAAATAAGAGGAGATTATCTGGTAGCCCACTTTGCCGGAGAGACCATAGAAAAAACATTGTTGAGACAGGCCGGTTTTATCAGAATACCCGGACAAGGTATTACTTTTACTGGTTGTCCTTTAAATCCGCTGTCGCAAAATCTTTTCGATTCGTCGACTTGGGATCTGACCTTGGGCGATTTGGAGGTTTTTTGATGGAACGTGGCTGGGAACGTCATTTGCCATTCCTGATCATATTCAGCTTTATGGCTTTGGTCATCGGTTTATTAACGATTATTCCTGATCAGGATTGGTTCTCGCTGTTGGTTTACTTGGTAGTTTTAAGTGTACTGGTCAGGATTTTGTATCAAAAAGGCATCAAGCCAATTGACCCCGCCTTTCCATCATCCCTTTTCTTACTGGCCTTTATTTTGAAACTAGGTGGCAGCGCCCTTCGATATTGGACCGGAGTAGATCTTTATAGCGGCGCTGCTGATGGATTAAGATATTATCGGGACGGCCAATACTTTGCCGGCTTCTTCAGACAATTCGATTTTTCCGTATTTGACACTATCCCGCAAGGCACAGAAAGTTTGAGCTACTTAACCGGGCTGCTCTACACTATTTTACCGCCAAGCCTGCCGGGCAGTTATTTTTTCTTCGCCGGCTTGGCCTTCATTTGGAGCGTATTTTATTACCGGGCTTTTCGGATGGCCTTTCCTGAAATCGACCCAAACCTCTTTAGATTTGTTATCTTTTTTCTGCCCTCTGTTCTCTTCTGGCCTTCCAGCCTGGGCAAAGACGCCTGGATATTTTTTTGCTCCGGCTTTGTTGCTTATGGCCTGGCAAAATACATCCGCCAGGTCCAATTATCCGGCCTGCTGCTTGCCGGTCTGGGTATTTTTTCTATAGGCGTTATCCGTCCGCCCGCCGCTTCTGTAATTATGCTGGCTGTAGTGATAGCCTATGTGGTGCAAGGCATACGCACCGCTAAACAGTTTGCAGGCGGAATCCTGATTGTTGGTTTTGGTATTTTTATCTATCAATTCAGTACCGAATATTTGCTTAAAGCTAAAGGCTTGCCCGAAATATCACTGTTCGGGTTTCAAGAGTTCTATCAATATCAGCAACAACAGACTTTTGCCGGCGGTTCCCGTTTTGCGCCTATTGTCCTGTTGAGCCTGCTCGGCCCGTTTTATGCAGGGGTTACAGTCTTATTTCGGCCATTTGTTTGGGAAGCGCATAATTCTCAGGTTTTGGTGGCAGCTTTGGAATCACTGGTATGGCTAGGAATATTTTGGTATCGTCGGCATGCCTTTTTAGCCAGAATTCGGTTAATTACAAAAGACCCCTGGATTGCTTTTTTGGTAATCTACTCAATTATTATGATTTTTTCGCTGACCACTATTGCCAACTTTGGACTCCTGGCTCGCCAACGTCTTATGTTTTTACCGTTTTTGTGGATGCTCTTTGTATGAAGTTAATTGCCCGGCAATGCCTAAAAATACCGGTCTTCTTGAATAATCTTTTTAGGCGCAACACTGAGGCCGGTTTTTACTACTTAATCTACCATCGCGTATCAGGCAATTTGAGTCTTGATATTGACCTCCCCTGGCCTCTCTTTCGCCGCCAGCTTGAGTTTTTGGCTCGGGCCAGACGGGTGATAAGTTATGATGAGGCGTTTAATGCCTTAAAATCAGGGCGACAAGTAACTAACCAGGCATTTGTTTTAACCTTTGACGACGGCTACCAGGATTTTTATACCCGCGTTTTTCCCCTGCTCCGCGATCTTGGATTGCCCGCCATACTTTTTGTCACCACCGGTTTTGTAGAAACCGGAATTCCTTACCCTATCCTGCGTCACAATTTTCCAAATATTGAGCCGGTTACTTGGGATATGCTGGGCAAGATGGCAGAGTCGGGGCTGGTGACGGTGGGGGCGCATACACATACGCACCCCATTCTCACAAACCTGCCTGAAACGCAGGTTGTGGAAGAACTGCTCAAACCTTTAGAAATATTCCGCGAACGCCTGGGGATAAATGTCCAACATTTTGCCTATCCCAAGGCAATATGGAATCAAAAGGTAGAAGCATTGGTTAGGCAATATTATGTTTCTGCCGTAATCTGCAATGAACAAAAAGCTATCCCCCATTGCTTTAATCCCTACCAAATCCCTAGAATACCTGTTCGTCGCAGCGATGGCTGGTTGTTCTTTTTGGCTAAAATTCAGGGCTGGTTAGAGGGAGAAGAAGCCCTTTATGGCCGATTGCGCCAATTGAGGGCCAGGGATTGACCTCCGTTATTTTCTCTTGACTCCGTACATTAAAAACTAAATCGCAGTTAAAAAACTGCGCCAGGACTTAAATATGTCACACCTTGCACATCGCGTATCGCGTATCCTTGCTTTGAACAAGGTTAAAGGGGCGCACAGCGTGCCGCGTTTTACGCCCAAAGTAGCTCATATCACTACTATTGATATGTCCTTGCGCTACTTGCTGTTAAATCAGATGCGCAGTATCCGGCAAGCGGGTTATGAGGTCTGCGGGATTTCTTCGCCCGGCCCGGGCGCGCCGGTCATTGAGGCGGCGGGAATTCGCCATATCCCGACATCTATAACCCGCAACTTCACCCCCCTGTCCGACCTGATTTCGCTCCGGCGACTCTATCGAGTGATACGCCGCGAGAACTTTACCATTGTTCATACCCACAACCCCAAGCCCGGTTTGTTAGGGCAGTTGGCCGCCCGTATGGCCGGAGCGCCAATAGTGGTTAATACGCTGCATGGCTTTTATTTTCACGATCATATGGCCCCGGCCTGGCGACAATTCTATATTTTTATGGAAAAGATTGCCGCTCGCTGTTCCGATATAATCTTGTCGCAAAACAGCGAGGATATCGAGACGGCAATCCGGGAGGGGATTTGTCGCTCGGAACAGATTAAGCTTTTGGGTAACGGCATTGATATAAAACGGTTTGATTGTAACGCTCTGGATCAGGCGATTGTGGCTCAAAACCGGGCCGAGCTGGGTTTGCCGCCGGAAGCTCCGGTAGTTGGCTTTGTGGGGCGATTGGTGCGAGAAAAAGGAATTCTGGAACTGTTACAGGCCATCAAAATTGTGCAACAGCATTTTCCGGCTGTCCGTTTGCTCATTATAGGCCCCGTTGATAATGAAAAGCCGGATGCCTTAACGCCAAAGATTGCCCAGGAGTACGGCGTAGCCCAACTTTGCGCCTTTACCGGCTTGCGTCACGATATGCCCGAACTTTACGCTTTGATGGATGTTTTTGCGCTGCCTTCTCATAGGGAGGGCTTTCCCCGGTCGCCGATGGAAGCATCGGCTATGGGCGTTCCGAGTGTAGCTACCAACATTAGGGGCTGCCGAGAAGCGGTTGAGCATAATCGCAATGGCTTATTAACGCCTTTGGGCGATGTGCCGGCCCTGGCCCAATCTATTATTCAACTGCTTACCCATCAAGAAAAAGCCAGACAGATGGGCGCAGAAGGGCGGCAAATGGCCGCAACTCGCTTTGACGAACGGGCAGTCTTTGAGAAGGTCAAAGCAGAATACCGGCGGTTATTACTGGCAAAGGGGTTCCCCGCGCCGGATTTTCAACCTGTCTCACCGGAGATGCTCTAATGTATAAGAAATTTGGCAAGCGTCTGTTAGATGTTGTTTTAACCTTGTTAGCCTTAATATTGCTGCTGCCTCTATTGATTTTGACAGCCTTATTGATTCGCCTTAAATTTGGATGGCCTATCTTGTTCAGGCAGCAACGCCCCGGACGGCATGGACGGCCATTCACCATCTGCAAATTCCGCACAATGACCTATGCCCGCGATGATAGTGGAAATCTGTTGCCCGACGCCCAAAGATTGCCTCCCTTTGGGCAATTTTTGCGCAGTACCAGCCTGGATGAATTGCCGGAACTTATCAACGTGCTTAAGGGAGAAATGAGCCTGGTCGGCCCCAGACCGCTACTGATGAAGTACCTGGATCGTTATACGCCGGAGCAAATGCGTCGCCATGAAGTTTGCCCGGGTATTACGGGATGGGCGCAGATTGGCGGGCGCAATGGCCTGACCTGGGAGCAGAAATTTGCTCTGGATGTGTGGTATGTGGATAACCAATCATTTTGGCTGGATATAAAAATTATCGGTCTGAGTGTTTGGAAAACTCTTAAAAGAGAGGGTATCAATCAGTCGGGGCACGCTACAATGGAGGAGTTTGAGGGGTACTCAACTAAAACGGCATGAAAATTTTGATTATTGGCGCCGGGGGACACGGTCAGGTTGTGGCCGATATTTTTTTGGCCGCGCTAAAAAATTGCGACTCAGACGCTCGTCCCATCGGCTTTCTTGATGACAATCCGGCTTTGCAGAAACAAACATTTCTTGGGTTACCCGTTTTAGGAAGCGTTTCTCAACTGCCCAAAATTGCTCACGACGCTATAATTGTTGCTGTCGGCAATAATCAAGTTCGACAGAAGATATCATATGCATTGCGGGACCAAGATGAACAGTTTGTTACCGCTATCCATCCCGCCGCCATTATCGGTTCTAAGGTGAAAATTGGCGCGGGTTCGATGATCTGCGCCGGGGTAGTGGTTAATCCTGGCACATACATTGGTCGGGATGTTATTTTGAATACAGGTTGCACAATTGATCACCACAACCAAATTGGCAATTACGTCCACATTGGGCCGGGCGCAAATCTGGGCGGCAATGTGCAAATTGGCGAAGGCGCACTGGTTGGTATTGGGGCTACAGTGATGCCCCAGCTAAGCGTAGGCGCTTGGAGCGCGGTTGGAGCCGGGGCCGTTGTTATCAACAATATTCCGGCTAACGCCACCGCCGTTGGCGTTCCGGCGCGGGTAATAAAAAGAAATCTTGCTTGCCTTGTCCCCAACCCGGTGTTGTAACTACTCAGCCTACCCACGCCTCGTTCCCAAACTCTAGTACAGCTTGGCGGAAGTCTTTCGGTAGTTACAAGCAGCGCGTTGCTTAGTTTATGGAGTGAAAAAGTGCACTTTTTCACTCCATAAACTACCGAAGGATTTACGCCGCCGTGTACTAGTTTGGGAACGAGGCGTGGGTATCACAGGAGCCTAAACATGATTAAAACACAGATCAAGCAAACGGTATTGCACAACTACTTTGTTGTCAGAATAGTTTCTCTCACTTTAATAGATATTGGGCTTATCCTTTTCTCTTTTTTTCTGGCAGCCCTGATTCGCTTTGATTTAATTGCCGGTCTTTCTATCTCTTACCTGGCCAATTACTACAGTTATTTGTGGCTGGCCCTTTTGATACGGCTGCCGCTTTACTACGCCTTTGGGCTGTATGATCGCTTGTGGCAATACGCCGGCACCGCCGAGATGACGCGAATTTTCCTGGCTGGTTTATCGGGCGTTGTTCTCATTTATCTTGTTGACTTTTTTGTGTTGCCTGTTGTCGGTTTACCCAGCAGTCATTCATATTCAATTTTGGCGCTTGATAGTTTGCTAAACCTTTTTTTTCTGGGAGGGAGCCGTTTTTCGCGTCGAATTCTCAGAAATTGGCTTATTAATTATCGCGGACAAAACGGCAGCGCAAATGATGAAACCCTGGCGGCAGGAACATTAGTAGCCGGCATGAACGATGTAGGCGAGGCCATAGTGCGTCAGGTTAAAGAAAGGCCGGAGTTGGGGATTAAGATTTTGGGTTTTGTGGATGATAACCCAACAATGCGCTATATGCGGGTCCACAACGTGCCTATTTTGGGCAGATATGACGATATTCCACGCTTGACCGACCAGTACAAGGTAGATGCAGTGGTTATTGCTAACCCGGGTTCATTTAATGGAGAGGTTGAAAAAATTGAGAAGTTGTGCCGTCAGGCTTCGGTGCCGGTCACTACAATGCCAACCATAGACCAGTTGTTAGAAGACCGCATCCCAGGTCATAGACATTCCTTGCCATCAGGACAAAACCCAAACCAACAAAAAAACGAGTCAATTTCTCCATCCATTCCTATGTCGTCTCCCAAATTGAGCGCGGCTGAACTTCAGGCGGTCAATCAAGTTCTTAAGACTCGTCACCTCAGCTTTGGGCCTTATCTGACCGAGTTTGAATATCGCTTTGCTTCTTATTGCGAAGCCAAACACGCTGTCGGCGTATCAAGCGGAACTGCCGGTTTGCACCTGTCTGTAATTGCCGCCGGCATTGGAGAGGGCGATTTTGTCATCACTACCCCCTTCTCCTTTATAGCCTCGGCCAACTGCTTGCTTTACGAGAAAGCCATTCCCATCTTTGTCGATATCGATCCTCACACCCTAAACATAGACCCAAGTCAAGTTACCACGGCCATTCAAGACCTCACTCAAGGCGGTTTTTCCGCCCAACAATGGCTT
>JAJRVO010000590.1 GCA_024277275.1 Chloroflexota bacterium | reverse complement strand
CCCTTGCTTCCCTACCGCCACCAATCTTTTTCAGAACGAGGGTCCATAAAACTGCCCGCGTCTCGAATAGCTACCCGTATCTCCTGGTCAAAAGCGACGCCAAGCGCCTGATTGTTGCGCAAGGCCGGTAAAAAGCCGCTGGTTCGCCACCCGTCCGTGTTTTTTTGGGCTTGATAAAGAGTCAACAAATTAGGGTCAACGCAAACATTTTCCAGGTGGATAATGTAGCCGGCAGCTGCGTTATCTCGACGCGTGTACGCAAGCGTGATTCGTCGCTCCTCGGCGTAAAGCGCCATCGCAATATAACCGCCCGGATGAATTTCGGGGCCACGCTCCGGGATATAGATGACTTCGCCCGGTGCGGTAGACAGTCCAACCAGCGTGACCGGCCAAAATACATCAACAGGCGCGCCCCGGCATCCCCGTGGGTTGCCGCCACACAGCCCTGAATCCCAAACCCACTCGTTGACCTGGTAGACGGCATTAATTGGAGGCGTTCGGTTTGGCTCAAACAGACCGTGCAGGCGAGGAGCGTTGGAATCGGTGTCGCCATTATAAAAGACCAGCGTCAGCGACTCGCTAACCGGGGTGTAGCCCCGCAGCGAAAGATTTAAATCGCCGTGCAAAAAATCGGGGTGATCGGCCATCGGCCGGCCCTCTATGGGGATAAGGTCAAAGGCAGCGGTCGACTCGGTAGGACAAGCTGGAGTACTCTCAGCCTCCGGGGTGGGGTCAGTTGATGGGGGCGGCTGCACCTGCGCCGTAGAGGTATAAGGGTCAACATACGTCACCTCTTCTGCGGGCGGCTCCGTTGGCTCAGGGGTAATATCGGCGGGTGAGTCGGCGGAGGAGACGGTTGTAGCGCCGGTTATGGTCGGTGGGACACCTTCTGCTGTTAGCGTGCCGGTATGGGTAACGGTCAGAGTTTGGGTAATTAGGGCTTCACCTGCCTGGGTTGGGGTGGATGCGGCGTTGTTTGGCTCAGTGTCACCGGCAACAGTGACCGATAAGGTAGGTGTTTGTGTTGGCGCAAGTGTAGGCGTTGCTGTCATCGTCGGAGAGGGGACATCGACGATTTGGGCAAGCGTTTTATCTGCTGTGGGAGTGGGGGTAAGCGTTGCCAGACTGCGCCGGTTCTCATCTGTCACCGCAGTTTCACCCGGATAGCGGACAGGGTTAACTGATGAGTCGGCAATGTCGCCGGATGATGGCTCGCCGGTTTCAAGATAAATTGAAGCCCCAATTAATGAGGCTCCAACCAAACCCATAGTAACGCCTGCCAGGGCTAAAATTAAACTAAGACGCAGAATTACCCGTGTTATTTTATCTACTCCAAATCATAACCCGAACAAGCCGGAACCAAACAGAACACAGGAGTAAGAAGTAAGGAGTAGGAAGTAAGGGGGAAAATTTACTCCCTACTCCCTACTCCCTACTCCCCGGTTAAACAAAACTCTTTGCTCAATATACAAGGATTTCACTGCTAAAATAACTAATAAGCCTTCCACCAATCCAAACGCGAGCGAGGATCCATAAAACTGCCTTTATCCCTGATGACAACCTGTATCTCACTACCAAAAGCGGTCCCCAATGCCTGGTTACTGCGCAGAGCGGGCAGATTGTTGGTATGCCACCCCTGCCCGTCAAGTTGGGCGCGGTAGCCGGCTAACAGATTTGGGTCAACGCAAACATTTTCAATGTGGACTGTGTAACCGTCGGCCACAGTATCCCGGCGAGTGTAAACAATGGTGATGCGCTTTTCTTCAGCATACAAAACCATTGCTTTGTAGCCGCCGCCATAAATCTCAGGGACTCGTTCCGGAATATAAATGGCTTGACCAAAAGTAGTGGGCAGCCCCAGCATCGTTACCGGCCAATCGGTGATTGGGCCTCCGGGATAACCATCGCCGCCGCCCCAATCCCAACTATTAACCCGATAAACAGCGCTGATGCCGGGATAATTATCGGGATTGAATAAACCGTCTAACTGAGGCGCGCTTGCATCGGGAGAACCGGCATAATCTACCAGCGATTTTGGCGCGTTGGTAACGCTATATCCTCGCAAGGAGAGATTCAAGTATCCGTGCAAGTGAGGCAGGTGGTCTCTAGCCGGTCCACCCTCAATGGGAATAACTCCAAAGCCGGCCCCGGAGGTAGCGGGACAGGCGGGCGACTTTTGCACAAACGGGAGAAAAGCACGCCAGGGTGTTTGCAGGGTAAACGTATATGGCGCAGCATATCCGCTGACCTGCCCACCGTTATGGGCCTGAACCGTCCAGGTATAGACACTGTTGGGCAGGTTTTGCGCCGGAGTATAGCTTGAAACAGAGGTAGTTATCTCAACGCTTGCGGCCTGGGCGGATAATGTAAAATTGTACTCACCCGTAATTTGCAAAGTATAGCTGACCGCGCCGCTCACATCCAACCAATCAAACATAGGGCGGTGGGTGTTGGTTACAGTTGCGCCATTGGCCGGTGTGGTGAGCGTGGGGGCAGAAATAGCTAAGGGCCATACGTCATCGCCGATGACAATATCTGTAGCGCCGGTTATTGGGGACACATCAAGCCGGGATTGGCTTGATGGCAAAAACGCTGGCTGCAAGCGGCTTGTCTGCAAGGGGTTTGTCTGCAAGGGGCTTGTATTCAAGTAAGCGGCATAAATTGTTGGGGTAGGGATAATTGCGACCAGACCCACAAGCAGGCCAAGTCCTATTGCCACAACAACGGTTATCCAGGCAGGAAAACATCTATCCACCGGCAAACTTCACCTTGTATTCCAACGATTTCAACTTTTCAGCCACCTTATCCCGATGATCGCCCTGTATCTCAATGGTTTGGCCGGATGTTTCATTTTTGGCCGTTCCCCCGGCTCCGCACAGATTTTTTAGCTCTTTTGCCAGCGCCTTCAAATCGACCTCGGTTAGCGTAAAGCCGGAGATGACCGTAACCACTTTACCTCGGCGACCCTTTCTATCGCGCATAATCTTTAAATTGTGCTGCGCCGGGGGCAGCGAACTCCGTGGACCGGGGGGAGCAGTCCGCTTTCGCCGGTCGCCGGTTTGGGTGGAATAGACAAGTTTGCCTTTTTGTTTAGTCATTGCGCTTGTCCTTCAATTCAATACGCCCCCAACTCTCTCAATCGATCATCGCTAATGCCAAAGTGATGGGCCAGTTCATGTTTGACCGTATGCTGCACTTGCTGCACCACCTGCTCCGGGGTGCGGCACACACGCTCAATGGATCCCTGAAAAATTGTAACCTTGTCGGGCAGAACCAGGCCATAATGGCTGGTGCGTTTGGTTAGCGGCACGCCCTGGTACAAACCCAGCAAAAGCCGGCCCGGTTTCATTCCCACCGCTTGCAATTGCGCCCTTGTGGGCCACAGTTCCACAACCACCTCGATGTTTTGTAGCTTTTGTTGGAAAAATTCCGGTAAATCATCAAGGGCTTGCGCTACCAGTTGTTCAAATTCTTCGGGGCTAAATTTGGACACAGTTTATTGCCTTGTTGCCTCGTTACTCGTTCCCAAACTGAAGTTTGGGAACCAGAAAAAACGAGAAAAACAGTATCATCTAAATGTTGTGCTCCGAATAATCTGTCCCAGAATCTCATCAGGAGAAACCCCTTCGGCCTGACCTTCAAAGTTCAGGATAAGACGGTGGCGAAGGGCCGGTAACATAGCCATCTGTAAGTCACGGGCATCAACGTTGTGACGGCCATCAATGAGGGCCTGAATTTTAGCGGCGACAATCATAGCCTGCAAACCCCGGGGGCTGGCCCCGTAGCGCACGTAACGACAGACAAGATTGGGAGAGTTGGGATGATCGGGGTGGGTGGCTTCCAGCAGGTCGGCGGCGTAGGCGGTGAGGTGTTGGGCAATAGGCACTTGCCGGGCCAATCGCTGCATCGCAATAATGGTTGCGCCGGTGGTCACGGTGTCCGGGTCGGGGTCATCGCCGCCGGTGGTGCGGTTGGCTATCTCAATTAGCTCATCGTGAGTGGGGTAATCAACCGTAATGTGAAAGAAAAAGCGGTCAAGCTGCGCTTCCGGCAAAGGATAGGTCCCCTCCATTTCCAGAGGATTCTGAGTCGCCAGTACAAAGAAAGGCGGGTCCAACTCGTAGGTGGATTTGGCAATAGTGACCCGGCGCTCTTGCATGGCCTCCAACAGGGCGGATTGAGTTTTGGGGGTGGCCCGGTTAACCTCGTCGGCCAGGACAATGTTGGCAAAAATCGGCCCCGGTTCAAAGCGAAAATAACGCTGGCCCATTTCATCGGCGGCAATGACGGTGGTGCCGACAATATCGGCCGGCATCAAGTCCGGGGTAAATTGGATACGACTAAAGTTGCAATGAATCACTTCGGCTAAGGTGTAGATTAGCATTGTTTTGCCCAGACCCGGCGCGCCTTCTAAGAGCGCATTTCCACCACCCACCAGCGTAATAAGCAGTTGACGAACCATCTCTTGCTGGCCCACAATAACTTTGCCAACCTCATATTCAATGGCCGCCACAATCTGCCTAAATTCATCAACGCTAATTTGAGGCTCGGCTTGTTGAGGCGCTGTGTGATAATCTTGTTCAGAGTAATTTGATGCCATTTTGTGTATACCTGTTAAGTGAATTTGTAACTACCCGGCCACCCTCTATAAGGCTCACGGTCAGCGGGTAATTGGTAATTGGTAATTGGTAATTGGTAATTGGTAATTGGTAATTGGTAATTGGGCCAAATTACTATTTACTAATTACCAATTACCTTTCATAAGCCGTCACATTTTGCTCAGACTGGGTAGGCGCGTAAATTTTTTACTGTATCCGTAATCTGGCCCAGCGCCGCCAGGCGATTTCGATAGGCCACAAAACCAGGGCAATCTGCAAAAACCAGGGCCAGAGTTCTACCGGCTCGGTCAGGCTGCTATCAGCATCAAGAGCAGCAGTGCCAGCGCCTAATGGCTGCCCCAGAGCAAAAGTGCGCCCGCCGGTGACGGCAGCAATTTGCGCCAGGAGAGCCGGGCCGCTATCGGCAGCAGGCAGGTTGTACTCAGCCGGATAGGGTACCATAAAACCGATAGTCGCGGTTTTGTTTGACCGGCCGGCACGCGCCTGCTTTACGGTTACCTGATATGCGCCAGGGTCAGGCAAACTTAAGCGTCGCCGGTAGCGGCCTGGAGCAACCTG
>JAJRVO010000589.1 GCA_024277275.1 Chloroflexota bacterium | reverse complement strand
GGCCTGGGCTAACAAAATGGCGTCGTAACCCTGAGCCGGGTCATCCAATTTGCGTAGGCGGGTATCAACGTTGCCGCGAATGTCTTTAATCTGCAAGTCTGGACGCAGGGCCAAAATTTGAGCCGCCCGGCGCAGGCTGCTTGTCCCCACTACGGCCCCCTCAGGCAAATCTACCACGCGGGTAGCCTTACGCGAGACAAGCACATCCTGGGTGGGAGCGCGATCTGAAATAGCCACAACGGTGAGGCCGGGGCTATCTTCAACCGGCAAATCCTTTAGGCTGTGTACGGCCAAATCGATACGCCGTTGGCGCAGAGCCTCTTCCAGTTCTGCTGTAAAAAGGCCCTTGCCGCCAATTTCTGGTAGCGGCTGGCTGCGATTAAGATCGCCTTTAGTGTCGAACAGTTCAATGTTTACTTCAAGATCATCCCATGCCGCCAATAGTTGCCCGCGCACAAGATTTGATTGTGTTTGGGCCAACTGTGAGCGTCGGGAGCCAATAATTAAGGTTTTCATAGATTTAGTTAAGCAAAGTAACTTTATTGCGTAATGCATAGCGCGGCAAGCCGCAAATTAACAATGAGCAATTAACAATGAACAAATGATTCTCGCGGATAACGCAAATGTTGCGAGGTAATACTGTAATGAGTAATGCGTAACTGTTTTACGAATTACGCATTACTCATTGTTATTTACGATTTTAATAGATCCGCTACAACCGCTTTTTCCTGGCGTAGCTCTTCTAGCGTGGCGTTGAATTTTTCTTTGGCCCAGTCGCTCATTGGCAAATCTTGGACGATGCTGTAGCCGCCCTGGCCGTCGCTGGTCACAGGAAAGGAGAAAATAAGTCCTTCATCTACGCCGTAGCTGCCGTCGGAGGGGACGGCGGCTGAGAACCAGTGGCCGTCCGGGGTTTTGGCGACCATACTTTTGACGTGACCGAGCGCTGCATTGGCCGCCGAAGCGGCGGAGGACAGGCCGCGGGCCTGGATAATAGCCGCGCCGCGTTTTTGGACGGTAGTGATGAAATCGTTTTTCAGCCAGTCGTGGTCGGTGATGACTTCGTAGGCGGGTTGACCGTTGATTTTGGCGTTTTCGGCGTCCGGGTATTGGCTGGCGCTGTGGTTGCCCCAAATGGTCACATTGCTGACCTGGTTGACGGTGACACCAGCCTTTTGGGCCAGTTGAGCGTAGGCTCGGTTTTGGTCCAGGCGGGTCATAGCTGCAAAGCGTTCTGCGGGAATGCCGTCGGCATTGTTGAGAGCAATAAGGCAGTTGGTATTGGCCGGGTTGCCGACGACCAGCGCTCGCACGTCATCGGCAGCGTTAGCAGCCAGGGCTTGTCCCTGTCCCACAAAAATGGGGCCGTTGTCGCGGATGAGGTCGCCTCGTTCCATACCCTTGCCGCGCGGCTTTGAGCCGACCAGCAAGGCCCAATTAACGCCGTCAAAGGCTACGTTGGGGTCATCGGTGGCAATAACATTATCCAACAGGGGAAAGGCGCAGTCGTCCAACTCCATAACCACGCCTTCCAGAGCTTTTAAAACTGGAGGGATTTCCAGCAATTGTAATGCCACACGAGTATCGGGGCCAAAAACCTCGCCTGAGGCCAAACGGAAAAGCAAGGCGTAACCAATCTGTCCGGCGGCGCCGGTGACGGCAACTTTTACAAGATTATTCATAAGGTTTGTCTCCTTAACAATTAACAATTAGCAATTAACAATTAGCAATTAACAATTAGCAATTAATAATTTTATCCCAGGTTGCAAAGTAGCAAAGTAGCAGGGTGGCAAAGTAGCAAGGTGGCAAAGTAGCAAAGTAGCAAAGTAGCAGGGTGGCAAAGTAGCAAAGTAGCAGGGTGGCAAAGTAGCAAAGTAGCAGGGTGGCAAAGTAGCAAAGTAGCAAGGTGGCAAAGTAGCAAGGTGGCATCCCCTCATTTCTTTGCAACCCTGCAACCCTGCAACCCTGCAACCCTGCAACCTGCAACCCTGCAACCCTGCAACCTGCAACCCTGTAACCCTGCTACCTGCAACCCTGCTACCTGCAACCCTGCAACGTGGTTGTATGTTACCCCTAAGCGGGGATTTTTGAAAATGGGCAAAGATTCTTTTCTTGTAACTCCTCAGCTTGCCATGTCATTCTGAGGCCGTAGGCCGAAGAATCTCCATGCGGTATAACTTTGCCTCGCTTTTGGGGCTTTTTATAGAGATTCTTCGCTCGTTCCTCGCTCAGAATGACATGACCTGAGCAGTTACCTTTTCTTTATATCAGCCCGGCCACAATGTCGGCGACTTCTTCTGGTTGCTGTCCAACTTTTACACCGACGGCCTCAAGGGCTTTGATTTTTTCGGCGGCAGTGCCTTCGCCGCCCTGGATGATGGCTCCGGCATGGCCCATACGTTTGCCCGGCGGGGCGGTGCGACCGGCAATAAAAGCTGTGACCGGCTTGGTCATCTTTTCGGCAATGAAGCGGGCGGCTTTTTGCTCGTCTGTGCCGCCAATTTCGCCAATTAGCACCACCTGGTCGGTTAGGGGGTCGCTTTCAAAGAGGCGTAAAATATCAATGAAGGTACTGCCAATAATGGGGTCGCCGCCAATACCAACGGCGGTACTCTGCCCGATGTCTTTGTCGGTTAACGCCTGAACAACCTCGTAGGTTAGCGTGCCGCTGCGAGAAACCAGTCCCACGTTGCCCTGCTTATGAATGTGACCGGGCATAATGCCCACTTTGGCTTCGCCGGGGGTTGTTAAACCGGGGCAGTTTGGTCCAATTAAACGCACTTTTTTGTGAACCAGAAAGCTCTGCACCCGGACCATATCCAGCACCGGTATTCCTTCGGTGATGCAGATAACCAGCTTAATTCCGCTATCGGCGGCCTCCATAATGGCATCGGCGGCAAACCGGGCCGGCACGTAGATGATGCTGGTGTTAGCGTCGGTAGCATTAACCGCTTCTTTGACCGTATCAAAGACCGGCACGCCGTGAGACCATTCGCCTCCTTTGCCGGGGGTTACGCCGCCCACTACCGTTGTGCCGTACTCTATCATTTGCTCGGTATGAAAACCGCCTTCTCGGCCTGTAATGCCTTGTACTATCAGGCGCGTATCTTTTCCAACCAAAATAGCCATTTTCTCTATGCTCCTTTCGCCAAGTTTACTGCTTTTTGGGCGGCCTCGCCCAGGCTAGAGGCGCTGGGAAAGTTGGCCTGAGCCAGTATTTGTCGGCCTTCTTCTTCATTGGTGCCGACCAAACGGGCGACCATCGGGACATCGGTGGGGACTGCGTTGAGTGCTTCTAAAATGCCGCGGGCTACTTCGTCGCAGCGGGTAATGCCGCCAAAGATGTTAAAGAGAATGCCTTTCACTTTGGAGTCGCTGAGGATAATGCGCAAAGCGGCGGCCACTTTGTCAGATTTAGCCCCGCCTCCGATGTCGAGAAAATTGGCGGGCGCGCCACCGTAGTATTTAACAATGTCCATTGTAGCCATAGCCAAACCGGCGCCATTGACCATACAGCCAATTTCACCATCAAGTTTCACGTAGCTCAAGCCGGCCAGGCGGGCTTCTCGCTCAGAAGAGGTCTCTTCCTGGATGTCGCGCAGTTCGACCAGTTCGGGATGGCGGTAAAGGGCGCTATCGTCGAGTACAATTTTGCCGTCAACGGCCAGCAGTTTTTCGCCTTCAATAATAACCAGGGGATTGATTTCGGCCAGGCTGGCATCTGTGTCAATAAAGGACTGGTATAAGCCCTTAACAATTCTGATGAACTGGTTAACAAAAACGCGGCGCAAGCCCAAATCATAAGCCAGGTTACGGGCATGATAATCCATTAGTCCAACCGGAAGGTCTATGGGCAGGCGTTTAATGGCTTCGGGATTAGTTTTGGCGACTTCTTCAATCTCAACGCCTCCCTCGGCAGAGGCAATAACAACGGGTTTTTGCAGGGCGCGGTCAATGACAACGCCCAGATATATCTCTTCCCGGATATCAGCGGCTTCGTCAATGAGGACTTTGTCTACCGTTAGTCCTTTAATATCCATACCCAGAATCTGGTCAGCCAACTCTTCAGCCTCGTCGACATTTTTGGCAACTTTTACGCCGCCCGCTTTACCTCGTCCGCCTACAAGAACCTGGCTTTTAATAACAACCGGCCCGCCCAGCTTTCTGGCAATTTCTCTGGCCTCATCTGATGAGGTTGCCACCTCACCTTTTGGAATCGGTATTCCATGTTCAGCAAAAATTCGTTTTGATTGGTATTCGTGAAGCTTCACATGTAACCTCCTTATATAAATTGGTGTCGATTGGGTATCTTTTCAATAACTTGGGGTAGAGACTTATTGGATTTTAAAACCCGAGGGGTTTGAGCCAATCCCCTTCCGAATTTTTGAGAAGACACTAAATTTGGATACAAAATACCAGCGAATTATACCACACTTTCTACACTACTCCTATTTGAATTGCTGAACTATTTTAGCTTCTTAACAAAAGGGTACTGAATCGCTATTGTTGAAGCTACGGGCTTATGTTATCCTAATGAGTAATTAGGGATGTTTCAGAATTTGGGTGATATTTTTTATTCGGATGAATGGCGAACGACTTTTAGCCGGAAATAGGTCGTTCATCGTCCGTCTTTCGTCCAGATTTATCAACCTGTTTTGATTACCTTTTGAACCATTCTGTAAATCCTGTTCTTTAACAACTCAAAATAATGGTTAATGCGATGAGCCGTTTCTGTTTGACCGGCCCTGTTGTGCCGGGTAAAAGTAGTTTATGTGCAAATTTACTTGTTTTACCACACTGTCCTCCTCTAACACGCACGCTTTATTTAAGTGTTGCAACCGCTATTGGACGTATAACCATTGTTTTGGGTTGGCCTCAATCTGACCGGGTAAATTTATCCTTCGCTCCGGCCAGCCAATCATTACCAGTTTGGCAAAAGAATATCTTTACAACCAAAACCGTACCATACAGTTCCGGTTTTAATTTTGTTGTCCAAAACTTGACCGCCCTTATCTGCAATAATATGCAACCTGTTTTTATTGCACCGAGGTCTATAGGCGCGTTAAGTTTTTTTTATTTTGCCCGCGCGCCGAACCGGCTGTTTGAAGATTTTATCGGGTTGTCTAATAGTTTTTGACCATAAAATTACCGATTTTGAAAACCAAAATTCATTAGAAGTTTATACTCTATTCAAACAAAGTGAAAGGAAGGGACGCAATGAAAACTAAACACAACGCTTTCAACCGGCTGTCGATTTTTTGGCTGGGTCTGGCGGTAGCCATAGGCAGTATAATCTGGATTCAGGCTTCGGTCAGCCCTGTGGCAGCTCAGGAGCCTGTAGATTTAACCGTTCACCTTGAGGGCTTTGGCGCCGCTGCGGTAGAATCGGTTCCGGTCTTTAATGTTGGCGACAGGTTCAACATATCCATTATGGCTGAGAATGTTACTGACCCCGGTATCTTCGGCAGCCAATTTGAAATTAACTATGATGTTGCTCATTTGCAGGCAGTAGAGGGCAGTATTGTTTCCGGCACGGACATGGAGCCGGTTCTCATTGCCGTTGCTAACTTTAATCCTGAAATGGGCGTTGTTTCCTGGGCGGCCAGTCGCCAGGGGGATGTGGACAACTTGAGCGGCAGCGTTGTTTTGGCGACGCTTACTATGGAAGCAATGGCCGCCACCGAACCTCCCGAAGGACAAACAACCGCCATTACGCTTGACAACGTAAAATTGGGAAGCAAAGGCGGCATTGAGGTTCCCGTGAACGGCCTTGTCGGCCTGGAAGTCATCATTAGAGACGACGGTACTATTCCCGGCCGGAGCGACATCGCCGGCGCCGTTACTGTTGAAGGTCGGACCGCCGACAACCAGGCCGGTCATTCGGTTATGGCCGCCGGTATGTTGGGCAGCGAGTTTGGCGAGACAACTAACGACGACGGCAGTTTCCTTTTTAACAACATTCCCGCCGATACGTACATGCTGACTGCCGACAGCCCCGGTTTTCTGGCCGCTATGTGTGAGGGCGTTGTTCACGCCGCCGATGCGTTGACCACTTTGACCGGCGTTAATCTACTGGCCGGCGACATCGATGGTAATGGTATGATTGATATTACAGACGCCGTGGCTATTGGCACAGTTTTTGGCAGCGCCGTATCGGGCGAAGTGGCCGACCTGAACATGGACGGCGTAGTCGATATTTTGGACCTGATTTTGATGGCGGTCAACTACGGCCAAACTTCGGATGGAAATCCCTGGGTTTGTCAACCCGCCGGATAAATATTGGGGGCGGGTCATTTGGTAACTGTGAGAGGATTCGGTAATTCAATGTAGCCGTAAAAAAGGACGAATGACGGACGACGGTGGACGAGTGAAACGATAGTACAGGGTTTTATCGTTCGTCGATCGTCTTTCGTCCGGTTGACTAAAACGCTTCAAACAATGACCGAATCATCTCATAGTTTGAAATGCCATCGAATAAAGTAGGGGTAAGTTTTACGCTTGCCCCTACAAGCAAAATGAAGTGAAAAGTTTTATGGGGAAGATAAAAATGAAACGCTTAAACCAAAACCATTCCAGTAGATTTTTCTTTGCGTTAATGGCGACAATCATAGCCCTGCTTGTAACGTCTGCGGTAGCTTTTGCTCAAAACGGCGCTCGCGTTTACTTGCAACCGCTTGACTCCGCAGATGGAATCCTGACGGTGGATGTAATTGCGGACAATGTAACCGATATGTACGGCGCTGAATTTGAGCTTAAATTCGACCCCGCAGTTCTCTCGGTTCAGGATGCCAAACCCGATCAGCCAGGCATCCAAATTGAAGCGGGTACGCTTTTGCCTGTTGACCAGGGTTTCATCGTTGCCAACAAGGTTAACCAGGCCGAAGGATCGATCATCTTTGCCTTAACCCTGCTCAACCCCGCTCCGCCCGCCACCGGGAGTGGCTCTCTGGCCCGGGTGACTTTCAATGTGTTGACCACGGCTCCCTCTCTTATCAATGTTGAGAGGTCCAAGCTGGTTGCAGTTAATTTGCAAACCATCCCCAGCAACACAATGCCATTGGCAATTGGCAGCCAGAGTCAGGCATTAAACCAACCTGAACCCGCCGCCCCAATTGCCGCTGAAGCTCCTCAAGCCATCCCAATCGCCGGCGAGTTTCCGTGGTGGATTGTAGCCGCCGCAATGATGGTTTTAGGCGTCCCGGGTTTGATTGCATTTATCATAATGACCGGCCTAACCAGCCCCAAAACAGTCAGCCAGCCGCAATACACGCAAATTAGCCAACCACGGCCCAGACAAGTACTACCCATCCCCCAACCGCCCCCAAAACGCCCTGAACAACGCCCGACCCGGACTCGTCCAAGCGCGTTTAAGTAACGGGCATTGGTTTTGGTTTGGCCGAACAATGTTAAACGCGTAATGCGTAACGAGTAACGAGTAAAAAATTACTCGTTACTCGTTACGCATTATTTTACCTCCGGCCAAATATGCCCAAAACAAAAATCGTCGCCCGTCGTTGGTCATTCGTCAAAAATTGGGACCATTTACTCTGTTCTCGACTTTGACCATTTTGACGACGATACAGAGGAAGGAAACAAAGCAGCAGGACGGTGTCACTAACTTTGGTCAAAGTCAATTTTGTTGAGAAAATCAGGCCAAAATAGTCCGGTTTTTAGCTTTTTGAACCCTACTC
>JAJRVO010000049.1 GCA_024277275.1 Chloroflexota bacterium | reverse complement strand
TTGGCGACGTCGGCGGCGTTTTATTCGGGCCAGGGCTTTAAGAGTTTTTCTGTCGGGTATCCAGAGCATTTAAGTTTGGAGATTGGAGATTGGCAAATTGGCGATTAGTAGATGACAATCTCCAATCTTCTAATCTCCAATCTCCAATTGCAGATACAAATGTTGATGTACTGCTATGATTTTTGCTGACATTGATTGCAATCCCAACTACACTCCAGCAGTGTCATCCACGCCAGGTGGGAAGTACTGTTTAAATCAAGCTGTTTGCGCCGATTGCTCTTGCAACTCGTTAATTATATCCTTGATGAATTGAAAACCGCCACGCCAAAAATCGGGGTCGGCTATGTTGATTCCGGCTTCGCTTAGAATGTGGTTGGGGCTGGCCGAACCGCCATAGGTCAGAATTTTAAGAAGTTTGGGTTTAAAGGTATCGCCGGTTTCCTTATATTGTTGGTAAAGCGACAGAGCCAGCAGTTGTCCAAAGCTGTAAGCGTAACAATAGAAGGGCGTGTGATAAATGTGGGGGATGCAAATCCACTCCAGTTGAAAGTCGTCGCTGATTTCTATAGAATCGCCAAACTGTTTGGTCAGGTTCGACATATACAACCGGTTAAGATCGTCTTTGGAGCTTCCTTCGGCTATCATACGGTGCGCTTCTCGTTCAAAAAGAACAAAATAAGCCTGGCGGAGAATGGTGGCATAACTGTCGTCAATAGCCTCAACAAGCAAGTCTCGGCGAAGTTCGGGATCGCTTTCTTCGGCCAGTAGGCGGTCGGTTAGCAGCATTTCTGAGAAAACCGAGGCTGTCTCTGCCAGAGGCAGGGCGGAATGGAAGGTCATCACGGAGTGGTCGGCGGCCATTAGGGCGTGGATTGCGTGTCCTAACTCGTGGGCCAGGGTGGCTACTTCGCGGGGTTCGCCGGTGTAGTTGGCCAGTATCCACGGAGTCATACCCGGCAAAATGCTGGCGCAAAATGCTCCTCCGCGTTTGCCGGAGCGAATCTCGGCGTCGATATGCCCCTGATCAAACACCCGCCGGGCGTGACCGGCCATTACCGGCGAGAATTGGTCAAGACTGTCCAATACCATATCGGCTGCGTCGCCGTAAGCAATTTTTTTGGCGGATGTTTTTTTGAGCGGCGCGTACAAATCGTAGCGACGTAGCTTTGGCATATTTAGCCACTCCGCCTTCAATTTGAAGTACCGTTGAAAAATTGGAGCTTGCTCGGCGCACACGTCCAGCAGCGTGTCGACCACCGCATCAGGAATATCATTACCCAGGTTACGCACCGATAGGGGAGAGGAGAAACTGCGCAGCTTGACATTCTCGCTGGCCCAATCTCTGACGCGGTGGGTATAAATTTGAGCCAGAACCGCGTCTTCTTGAGCAAACACCCGGTATAATTCTTGATAGGCTGCCGCTCGCATATCTGCCGAAGGGTCGCGCACGTAGGCCATCAACTCGCCCCGCGTTAGCTTTTTTCGCTCGCCGTTAACCTCCAACCCAAAGACAAATTTGTTGGTAATCATATCGTAAAGGGTGGTTAAGGCATTGACGCCGTTAACATCTTTGATATTAACAATTTTTTCCTCGGCTTCGGTGAGGGTGTGGTCTTTAAAAAGACGACTCTGTTTCAGGCTGTACTGCATATCGCCGGCATAGGCCAGGAGGCGTTCGGCAACATCGTCGTCCAAACCTTTCCACCACAGGTTAAAAAAGAGCATCCTATTATGAGCTTCGGTGACAAGCTGCTCCATACGTCCCATAAAACTGAGAGCGTCCTGGTTTTGTGTATCTTCTGAGAACCAGAGTTGGCCGTAACTGCCCAATCGGTGGGTAAGTTCAATAAAGGTTTCAACAGTTTTTAAAGCCGCCGCAAAATCATCTCCGCTTATCTTTGGCGACAGGGTGGGGCGCAAGGCTTCAATAGCCACCGTGGCTTTTTCTAGCTCTTGTACGGCTTTGTCAACCGCAGGATCGTCGGGGTCAGGAAAAATGGCTTCTAAAGTCCAGCGAATTTGTTTGTATTGCCCGTTATTTGTCACTTAAGTGTGACCTCCTTATATTTCGCATAGTGAATATTTTATTTTTATCCAAACACCCACCCCAAATAGAGGAGTAACTATATTGTTAATCCATCATAAAACTTACTACAAAATAAATCTCTCTATAGCAGCAGCAACGCCATCGTCTTCTACAGAAGGGGCAACCCAGTCGGCCAATTCTTTTAAACTATCAGGAGAATGTCCCATAGCAACTTTAGTGCCTGCAACTTTAAAAATGCCAATATCGTTATAGGAATCGCCAATAGCCAGTGTTTGGTCAAGAGTAATGCCCAGATAATCGGTTACTTCCTGTAATGCTCCGCATTTGGATACAGACCGAGCCACGGCATTGCCAAAGAAAATACCGTTGCTGGGGTCAAGACTCCATGATATTTTGCAGAAATTTTCCATCTCTTTAGTGACCAAATCGGCCCGCTGCTTTTCATCTTCGTTAACTGCCAGGAGTTGACCCTTTACCACCTTTACACGATTAACCAACGTCATCAGGTCGGTTACCAGAGGGTTGATCTGTAGTTTTTGACGTTGGTGTTCAGCTAATTGACCATCTTGCTCAATAAAATAAAAATCGTGGGCGTAAATTTCTAAGAATAACTCATATTGACGTGAAAGCTCAACCAAGCGCTGCATAGCCCTGGGAGGCAAAGCCTGTAAAAAAATTATATCGTGACTGGGCCACTCGATAACAGCCGCGCCATCAAAGACAATATGAAGCCCATCCAGATCCAAACCACGCAAAAGGTGATAACAAGCCTCTGAAGCCCGACCCGTGCCCAGCGCAATAGTAACACCATTTTTCTTGGCCATTTTAATTGCCTCTGCAACACGTGGGCTAGGATAAACACCGTGGCCTATTAGCGTGCCATCAACGTCAAGAATAAGAAGTTTGTAATCGGTCATTTCAAACACAATATATATTTGGGAGATTTTTTGAAGTTTTCTAAGCGAAGGGCATCTTAATTTGGGGTAAATTGGGGAGGGAGCGGCTAAACGATCGGAATTTGGCTAAATAAAATAATAACAGGTATCCACAAACAGCCCCAAAACCAAAACATTTTTTCTTCGCATAGTATATCAAGCCTCTAAAGTAAAATAATTATAGCCTAAAATGTATCCTGACAAAAACTTAAGGACACAATTGACGTTAATACCCGCAATCATCGATGGGGGCTACCGACCGCCGAAATAATTGAGCTTGATTCTCTTTGCGGCACTCTACCATCTGCGGTCATTGACATTCTTTCAAGCTTTCAAGACTAAAGAGTGATGGTTGTTAGCAATAAAAGTGTTTTAGGGGTGCCATCCAAGTGTATAGTTTTTACTTCGGTTAAT
>JAJRVO010000588.1 GCA_024277275.1 Chloroflexota bacterium | reverse complement strand
AGACCACCGGCAATATATGGGTTAAGATTGCGCAAGTAGGGCGCTCCTTAGTAATCATCTAAAAATAAGTTCCTGCAAAAGGAGTCAAAAAGTGCATTTTTTGACTTCTAAAACGGGAAGTTATTTTTGGACGGTCACTTAATTAGGAGATTGGAGAGGCTGATGCAAAGGAGATTGGGAGATTATTAGCCTGTAATCTCTAATCTCCACTCTCCAATCTCCAGATGAATTGGATAAGTTATTTAATCACAATTCCTTACTCTGCGCCGCCCCCGGCTGCAAGTTCGTGTGGGTTACGAATCAGGTATTCTTCAATTCGGAAAAGGTCGTTGCCGGCGCGGGTTACAATGTTAAGCAAGTCTGACATACTGGAGACTTCTTCTAACTGTTCGGTTACAAACCACTGCAAATATTGGTTGGTTAGATAATCGTTTTCTTTGACGGCAAGCGCAACCAAACTGTTGATTTGGTTGGTCACTGTTATTTCTTGAGACAAGGCCAAAGACACGGCTTCTTCGGCGCTCTCAAAGCTGTTTTTAACTTCTTTGGTGGCCGGCACAATTGGCTGGCCGCCGGCTTCGGTGATGTATTGCAGCAGTTTCATAGCGTGCTCGTGTTCTTCTTGAGCTTGCAGGTGGAAGAAATTAGACAACTCTGGCAGGGTTTCGCTATCAAAATAAAGGGCGATAGCCGTGTACTGAAGCGAGGCTGTAAATTCTTCTACAACTTGCCCATTTAGGGCGTCAACAACGGATTGCTTGAGTAATGAAGTCATTTCAAAATCCTTTCAGTTTTTAGAGGGTTAATATAAATTTTTTACAGCGTTCAAGGTTAAGTCCACTTAATTACCTGAAACTTAGGGGAACTCAATGGGATTTGCAAATCTGATGAGGCGACGGCCTGAACGCTGCCCAAAATAGTGACCTCTGTATTTTAGTCGATTTTGGAAATTTGCAAATTGGCCGGATGGCTGTTTTAGAGTAAAATCTACATGAGCTTTCCTAATTCTTGTTCTCAAACTCCAGTTTGGGAACAAGGCAAGTGCATATCAACATTAGGGGGAGAACAGTGAATCGAGCGCAAGTACTTACAATTGCAGTTATCTTTGGCTTTGTGGTTTTGGGTTTGGTAGGGGTAGCTGTTTTGGCGTTGTTTCCCTATCAAGAGGTTTTTGGACCTACCCCCACCATTACTCCAACGTCAACCGTTACGCCAACGCCTACATTTCCGGTTTTGTTGCCTACGGCCCGTTTGGTTACGCCCACGCCGGAACCGCCAACCCCTACCAGTACCCGGCTGCCAACTTTTACCCCCCGCCCTACCAAAACGCCAATGCCTCCGGAAGCGGTCATTGGACCTACCATTATTGTTCCTACATCTACTCCTACCGTTGGTTTAACGGATACGCCGGAACCATCTCCTACCCCGCCCCCTCGCTACTACACAATCTCTTTTGAAGCGGATAAGACAGTGATTAACAGGGGCAGTTGCACCAGATTAAGGTGGCAAGCTACCGGACCGGTCACAATTTGGGTAGAAGACGAGGCTGTGGAAGCGTCCGGTAGTCTCAGGGTTTGTCCAAGAGATGACACAACGTATACCCTTAGCTTTGCAATAGCGGGAAGCGCGCAAAGGCAGAACAAGTTTGTCAGGATAGATGTGAATTAAGTAGGGAACGCGAAATGAGCAATGAGCAAAGATTCTCATGGATAGTTCAAATCTTGTGGGGTAATATTTTAAGGCGATAAACCGCAATTAGAAATTGGAAAGAGGTTGGGTACAGTATACCAAGCCTCTTTTTGCGTTTTAAACGATTCTTAACGATTTGTGTACAAAGTGAGAACTGCTCCATCTCATTGGAGATGTAAGTCAAAAATGGTAGAATCACCAGACGCTTTTAATTTTTGGCAATGAAAGAGGATGTATGCGCAATTTGGAACACATCCAATCTACACGACAAGGAAATACTATTGAATAGTATCAGGACTGGCTTTAATAAATCTCAAACAGATAATCCGCTGCTGACTAACTTTAAACACATCCATACTTATTTGCTGCGCCCTGTTCATTTTTTTCAAACCTACAAGCGTAGCAACTTGCAGCCCGATTTGATGGCCGGATTGACTGTTGGGGTCATTGCTTTGCCACAAACTATGGCCTTTGCCCTTATTGCCGAACTTCCGCCGGTGATGGGACTTTACACGGTTATTGTGGGCGCTGTTGTGGCCGCGTTGTGGGGGTCATCTCATCAAACGCATAGCGGCCCGGCTAATGCCGTCTCTATTTTGGTTTTGTCTGTTTTGGCGACGGTTGCTATGCCCGGCTCGCCGGAGTTTATTGTTGCAGCCGGCGTGCTTGCGGTTATGGCCGGTGTTTTTCAATTGATTATCGGATTGAGTCGCCTGGGAATCCTGGTCAATTTTGTGTCTCATTCTGTTATCATTGGCTTTTCTGCCGGGGCCGGAGCGCTCATTGCCATTAATCAGGTGCGCCATCTGCTTGGATTAACGTTTTCCAGCCATAGCCTGGCGGAGACTATTCAAGAGATATTTAGGCATCTATTAGTTATACATTGGCCTACTGCTATTTTGGGGTTGGGCACAATGGGCTTAATTATATTGTCTCGTAAGTTGTGGCCTAAAGCGCCTGGTCGACTTTTTGGAATGGTTATTGCCTCTGCCCTTGTGTTTTTCTTGGGGCTGGACAAGATAGGCGTAGACGTCATCGGCTCATTGCCTGGTCGTCTGCCTCCGCTGGTAAAACTACCGCTATTTGATCTAAACCTTCTTAACCAATTATCAACTGGCGCTCTAGCTGTTGGAATTATTGGCCTGATTCAAACCACGGCTATTGCCCGCTCCATCACCGCCCAAACGGGTCAACGGCTGGATAGCAATCAAGAGTTTGTGGGGCAAGGGTTGGCTAATATCGCTTGCGGTTTTTTCTCGGGATATTCCGGGGCAGCTTCATTTTCTCGGTCTGCCGTTAATCTTGAAACCGGCGCGCAAACATCAATGTCTGCTATCTTCTCTAGTATTTTTGTGTTAATTGCAATGTTTACTTTGGCGCCGCTGGCAGCCTATTTGCCGCGCGCCGCCCTGGCCGGGGTGTTGATTGTAACCGCCGTTGGCCTGATTGATCGGGCGGAGATAGCTCGTATCTGGCGCGGCACCCTCGGCGATACCGTTATTATGATTGCTACATTGCTGGCGACGTTATTTTTGCCCCTTCAGTTTGCTGTTTTAATTGGCGTTTTATTTTCATTTGCGCGTTACCTGATTAAAACCAGTATGCCGCGTGTCTATTCGGTGTTGCCTGATGAGGGTTATGAGCATTTTGTTCAGCAACAACCCCACCAATCTTTTTGTCCACAATTGGGAATTCTTAAAATTTCGGGCGATTTATATTTTGGCGCGGTTAACCACATAGAAGAGGCTATTAAACAACATCTGGCCGACCACCCGGAGCAATATTTATTATTGTTGCGGATGCAAGGAGTCAACCAGTGCGATCTCAGGGGAGTACAAATGCTAGAGGCTATCCGGCACACTTGCCAGGAACGGGGCGGGGATTTATTTTTAATGAAGGTTCAACAACCTGTGTATGATTCTCTAAAATCAACCGGATTTTACAATCAACTGGGCGACGATCATTTTTTAGAAGGAGATTACGAGGCCATTTCGCAACTCTTTTATAACGCGCTCGACTCAGCGATTTGCATTTATGAATGTGATGCGCGAGTCTTTGCAGAATGTCAAAATTTGCCCAGACAAAGTTACCTGACAGATATCCCCCCCGAAGCTATCATCAACATATCTCCCCGGCAATTACGGCAAAAACTGCGCAATAACACGCTTCTGCTAATTATTGACGTGCGCGAACCCCGTGAATTTAGACAGGGACATATTTCTCAGGCACAGCTAATTCCATTGCCAAGAATAGTATCAGACATGGCAGATATATCTTGCGACCGTGAAATTGTTTTTGTATCTCGTAGCGGGCGACGCAGCGCCTATGCAGCCTATATGTTACAAAAAAAAGGATGTCGCCAGGCATATGTTTTACAAGGCGGTATGATAGCCTGGCAAACAACCGAGTTGGAATAGCGTTGAGAATTTGGTTTGAGGCGATTACCGTTTAAGGTAAAAAAATTGAAATTGCACCATAAGGTAACGAGGGTCGCTAACGTACAAAATTATGTCATTTCGAACCGCGAAGCGTGTGAGAAATCCCTACGGTCCAACTTTATCCTTGTAGATGGCAGGCAAACCCGGTTTCCGTCTTGTTTGCCATCAAACTCACTATATTTCCACCCGAACATGCCGTTAGGTAGCTGCCCTAGTACAGCTTGGCGGAAGTCTTTCGGTAGTTACAAGCAGCGCGTTGCTTAGTTTATGGAGTGAAAAAGTGCACTTTTTCACTCCATAAACTACCGAAGGATTTACGCCGCCGTGTACTAGGGATTTCTCCCGTTGGTCGAAATGACATGCAGACGCTCTGTTTGCCCTTCACCACTCCTTATGGTGCAATTTTAAGGTAAAACAAATATCTCATTGAGAATTCAGGTTAAAAGTGGTAAAATGTAGCAATGAGGTGAACTATTGAGTGTTCTTGAAGCCTATTCCAGAAATTTGCAAGTAGATAATCCCCTGCTAACAAACCTAAAACATATCCCCGGGTATTTGCTAAACCCCATCCGCTTTTTTAAAGCTTATGATCGTAATAACCTGCGTCCCGATTTAATGGCCGGGTTAACTGTGGCTGTGATTCTGTTGCCGCAGGCCATTGCTTTTGCCTTGATTGTAGAGCTACCGCCGGAAATGGGCTTGTATGCGGCAATTGTTGGGGCTATCATTGGCGCGCTTTGGGGGTCTTCTAATCAGATACACACCGGACCAACCAATGCTATCTCGTTACTGGTTTTATCTGTTTTGTTAACAGTTGCCACTCCCGGCACACCGGAGTTTATAGTTGCCGCCGGCATGATGGCGGTGATGGTTGGCGTGTTTCAAATGTTTATGGGGCTGGCCCGCCTGGGGGTGTTGGTTAATTTTGTTTCTCATTCCGTGGTGGTTGGTTTTTCCAGCGGCGCCGGTGTGCTCATTGCAATCAACCAGTTGCGCCATCTACTTGGGCAAGAGTTCTCTAGCCACAATGTGTTTGAGACGGTTGAAGGCGTTGTAACCTATTTACCGGCCATGAATTGGCTCACCGCAGTTTTAGGGATGGGTACAATGGTTTTGATTGTCCTGCTTCAAAAACTCAACCCCAAGTTGCCCGGCGCTCTTATCAGTATGGTTATTGCCTCGGCCATTGTCTTTGTATTGCGCTTAGATAAGTCAGGGGTAAATGTAATTGGACAATTGCCCAGCAGCCTTCCTCCCCTGGCAGACCTGCCCCTATTTGACCTTAAGTTCATTGGCAACTTATCAACCGGCGCCCTGGCCATTGGGGCTATTGGCCTGGTTGAAACCACGGCCATTGCTCGCTCCGTTGCCACGCAAACAAACCAACGGTTGGATAGTAACCAGGAGTTTGTGGGGCAAGGTCTGGCCAATATAGCAGCCGGCTTTTTTTCCGGATATCCTACTGCCGGCTCCTTTTCTCGCTCTGCGGTTAACTTTAAAGCCGATGCTAAAACCCCTATGAGCGCTATTTTCTCCAGCATTTTTGTATTAATAGCTATGTTTGCGCTGGCCCCCCTGGCCGTCTATTTGCCGCGCGCTGCCCTGGCCGGCGTTCTAATTGTCACGGCCTACGGGATGATTGACAAGGCCGAGATTGTCCGCATTTGGCAAGGCACACGGGGCGATGCTTTAATTATGATGGTCACTT
>JAJRVO010000048.1 GCA_024277275.1 Chloroflexota bacterium | reverse complement strand
ATTTGTAATCAAACAAATCCAAGTAAAAGGGGTTTTAGACAGAAAAATAACAAAAACCGCGTTCCAAGTTACTGGAACGCGGTTTTTGTTATTTGGTTAAAAGTAAAGGCTGCTACTCAGATGAAATAAGGCCAACGTTGACTCGCCCATCATCTTCTTGATTAAGGGTTATGGTTAGGGTTGCGCCCTCTTTTTCAAAGGTAAGCAATCCGGTGGTCTCATCAACAAACGCCCCTTCGGCATCTTCCGTCCATCCTTCGGCAGGCAATGCCTGGCGGTAAAAATCAACAGCAGTAGCAACATCGGAGTTGGTGTAGTAAGTTGTAATTCCGGCTACGGAGAAAACCTCTTCAGCATCATCAAGGACGGGGAATTCAGGCGCCGCTTCTTCCTCGCCACCGCCTCCCCCAAAATCAAAGCTTGGAGCGTCCAGGGCCTCGTCGGGAGGCATAATGGTGAAATCGCCATCTACGTCCGACAGTTCGTAGGCAAAACTAACATCGCCAAAATCAAATAATGAACCTTGTTCTTGACTAACCGACTGGTAGCCTTCGGCCGTAAGTTCAAATTTTACAATATAACCGCCATCTTCCGCCACCCAAACATCGCCGGTGAGATTTTCATAGGTGGCTTCGTCGCTTTCCACATCGTCCTCGGTAAAGCTGCAATGGGTGGCGGAAATACCGTTAATGTCTTCAGCCGCCGAGTCGCAAACAGCCGTTTGGGGCAACTCCAAATCCTCGCCTGGGTTAAAAAAGCCCTGTTGAAACGTGTCATCATCGCCGCTGGGCGTAGAAATCCACTGGCCGCCCATTGCGTCGTTGTATATGTACATTGTGCCATCGACATCATAAAATTCCAGGTTGTTAGAGCCGCCTAACTGCTCAACCGTGCTGCCTTCCATTTCCATATCCAGATGCAGAGCTTTGGGGTCTTTGGTAGATTCAAGGATCATCTCAATGTAGCCTTGCGACGGCTGACCGCCGCTGGTTCCGTCAAAATCCATAGAAAAGAATACGCGATACGATGATAATTGATCTAAATTCGGCGAGCCGGTAAAAGTAACCTTTTCTCCGCCGGCGGTTTCCGGTTGAGCCGGTTCTTCTGTTGGCGCATCGGTTACTACCTCTTCTGTCTCTTCAACAACAGGTGCCACGGTGGGGGGGGCCTCGGCCTGGGCAGGGGCTTGGGTGGGAGGGGGGGCTGCTGCAGGCGCTTCATCATCCCCGCCGCCAAAGAGACCACAGGCCATAGTGGGCAATAAAAATACAATCATTGTCCAGATTAAGATTCGTTTGTGCATAAGAATTTCTCCTCATATTAATATCTTATTAATCAAGTATTTGTTTTTTGGCAAGAGCTTATGTGTAAGAAGGAAGTATGGAGTAGGCCAAATCCCCCTTACTTCCTACTCCGCCGAACGCAAAGCCTTCGCACTTCCTACTCCCGTACCTTGCTTGGCGGGCTATGGTTTACAGAGTTGAATTCAGTTTAATAGAACTTTTGAGAATTGCCGGCCTGATCTGTTCCTAAGCGCGTAAAATGGCCCGAACCGGGGAGCCGTCACCGCCCTCAATTTTAAGAGGCAGGGCAATTAGTTCATAAACACCGTCAGGGACGCCGGCCAAAAGCAAGCCTTCAAGGATAGCAATTCCGTTGCGGCGGAGGGCATTGTGACCCGATAGGTTTTTGCTGTTCATACCGTCCATCGAGGGAGCGTCGGAGCCAAAGAGGATAATTCCGTGTCCGGCCATAAAGTCGGCCAACTCCGGCGACGGATAGACAAACCGGGAGGCAAATTCATCCATTGGTTTGGCGCTGGCTACGGAGTGAACCAGCAGGCGTTTTACGCTATGCCAATCCAACTCAGGGAAATCTGCCGGCGTGAGAGGTCCCTCTTCACGTTGAACCGTTACCAGCGTAGCCGGTCAAACGTAAGTCTCCAACGGCACTTTTTCCATTGTTATATCATCATTAACAAAGTGATACGGCGCATCGACATGGGTGCCAAGATGGCTGCTGAGGGTCAGCGTGGTTAAGTTTACCGCAGTCCCCTCATCCATATCCAAAATGATTTTAGCGGAAAATGGGGTATCGCCCGGCCAGGCGGCCAGGTTTGGGTTAATGGTGCGGGTTACATCATAAATTTTCATAGCAAACCTCAACTCGATTCAGATGCTTCATCTGGGCGAGACTTAATCAACATGCGCCACTCGCCTTTGTGTACAGTGTCGCCATTTTGGTTGACGACACGGGCATCAAAAGCAACAATTCCTCCGCCCAGCCGGGCCATTGGTTTGGTTTGAGTAATTTTGACCTGCACATGAATTGTATCGTTAATAAAAACGGGTTTGGTGAATTTCCAGCTTAAGTCTCTAAAGGCCAGGGTTGTGCCGTCGATAAAACCTTGCTGCACGGCCAGCCCGGTGGCAATTGAGGCCACCAGCATACCGTGGGCCACTCGCCGGCCAAAGGGGGTATTTCCGGCTGCCTCGGCGTTAGTGTGGATAAAATTATAATCGCCGGAGAGTCCGGCAAAAGTTACAATGTCAGTTTCGGTAATGGTGCGGGCGCCGGTCAGGATTACCAGCCCAACTTCAAACTCTTCAAAGTACATTCCGCGAACGACAACGGTCATAAAGTCCTCCAGGTTTTGTCAATTGTATTCGCTAAATCACCAGATGATCGTAAAGTAAATCCAGGCTCAAGTTCATGCAGACGGTATCGGTACAGGCCAGGGTTAAGGCGGCAGCGCTTACCCCCAACCGAATGGATTCATCAGTTGGGATATCATTGAGCAAACCAAAGACAACCGTGGCGGTGAGCGCATCGCTGGCCCCGGTCGAATCGACGACGTCGGCAGCCCTGGCCGGTATGTGGCCGCTGGCACTGGCCGTGGCATACACCACCCCCGCTTCGGCCAGGGTAATAATAGCCATTTTGACTCCGGCATTTACCAATTGCCGGGCCGCGGTAATAGCCTCATCTTCATTTTCAATGGAGCAACCACACAAGACTTCAGCCTCGGTTACATTGGGGGTGATGATATGAATGTTGGGGAGATGTGGCTTTAGCTTGGGCGCCAGCGTAACCGAGGTTGGATCGGCGCATACGGGCGCTTTGTAGCGATTGGTTATTTTAAAGAGGGTGTCGATTGTATCTTGGGACAGGCTGCAATCAAAAATAACCATTTCCGCGTTTTGGATAAGATTGCGTTTTTGCTCAATGCGTTCAGGCGAGAGGCAGGCCATTATTTCCATATCGCCGACAGACATAGCCAGGTTGCCGTGTTCATCCAATAAAGCCAGATAAGCGGAGGTGTGGTACTCTTCTGAGACAACACAGAAGTCGATGTTGATACCTACCTGTTCTGCGCTATTAATGACGCGTTTGCCGGAGGCGTCATCGCCAACAGCCGAAAGCAAAAGCGTTTCAACGCCCAGTCGGGCCAAATTATCGGCAATATTACGGGCCACGCCCCCCACAGAAACACGCACCGTGCCGGGCGTGCTTGTACCCAGGGTCAGCGGCACATTTGCCCTGCCTTTTGAATCGATTCCTGCCGCGCCAATGACCAGCACATAAGGCTGGGTCGGGCTTGCTTGAGCCATTTCTTTCTCCTATGATACCCTGCGAGTTTCATACCGGGCGTCTGGCGCAGAGAAAGAAGTGGAGGGACACCCCCCACACCCCCCGCGCCATAGGCGACTCCTGTGAGGCACACTATACCATGACCAATTAGTAATTAGAAATCAGTCATTAGAAATTGACCAATACCGAGTTTTTTCCTAAACCTTATTTCAATAATATGTTATAATGGGGCAACAGGGATAGTCAGAATTGCCCCTTTTCCAAAAGCATAAAGAGCATAACGGATAAATACCGTGACCGAATTTTTTAAATTTGATGCGTTTTTGAGCCATAATAGTAAAGACAAACCATTTGTTGAAGCGCTGGCTAAGCGCCTCGAAGACGAAATGGGTTTCAATGTGTGGTTGGATAAATGGGATTTGGCTCCTGGAGATCTTTGGCAAGAGGCTATTGAAAAGGCCCTTGGACAATGTCGAACATATGTAGTATTTCTTGGGCCTTCAGGTATTGGTCCGTGGCATCACCAAGAAATGCGTTTGGCATTGAGTACCCGTGCCATAGACCCAAAAAGGCGGGTGATTCCTGTACTACTACCCGAATCTAATCCCGACAACCTTACAGATTTACCAGGTTTTTTATCTCAATTGACATGGGTTGATTTCCGCAAGGGGCTAGATGACCAAAGCACCTTTCGTCGATTAGTGGCGGGGATTAAAGGGGTCCCTCCCGGGCGGGATGATGACTTGCCTGTTCAAACAGAGACGACTGAACGAGTCTACGAGCCTCTCTCTCCCCCTACTCGAAAACAGCGTCGCATTGACGCGGCTGTCCCCAGCCGTACTGAAGTTGGTCAACACATAGATCTTCTGATACAAGTACGCTTTCCTGATTCGCCCTTGCTGGGCATTAAAGATTGGCCAGTTAAACGAAGACCTTCCTCAATAGAACAAACATCTGAGTCGGTACCCCTGGAATTTCCGGTAGACCGTCGGACAGGGGAACTGAAGGCCGCCCGTCTTGAAGTTCGCGTTGTTGCACCTGATTTTAAAGTTGAAGGTGAAACAAAACGATTGGTGGAGATCCCTCCATACCAATATTCCAAACGCATCTTGTTTCTCCTAACTGCAAAGAAAGCAGGCAATTGTCGTATCAACGCTGAAGTGTACAGCACTGACCACATCCATATGGGTACAATTCCAGTTGAGACTTCTGTTGGGGAAGTAGCCATCACTCAAACGGTAAACGTGGCCAATTTTTGGCTTATTGTAAACGTGACTGAACAACTCAATAGACCTTACAATGAAAGCGCCTCTCTTGACATCGCCCAACAAAACGATATAAAAAAACTTATTGTCACCTACAACCGCCGTCTGCAAAAACTCAAAGAGCAAAAAGCAAAGTTTGGGATAAACACTCCCCCTGAAATACTGATAGAAATAGATATAGAATTAGAAATTGCGGAGTTAAAGACAAAATTAAGGGCTTTGGATAACCAACCGCAGCCTTCTCAACCCCAACCATTTCAACCGCCCCCCTCCTCCCCACCCAAACCACCGAAACCATCTTGGATACTCGATCTTCCAGTCCCACCCCCCATTCTGCAAAGTAGCCAAATCAGCACTCTCCTTAGAGAGTTTGATCCCTTTTCAAAAGATCTTTCCGAGCATGATTTAGGGATATTATTCGGCCAGGTAGGCGGCTTTTGGAGCTGGCATCCAATTTATAGCGCCATCTCAGCAAATTTTTTCCCGGAAGTGGTTGTTACCGAAACAGGTATGGGTAAAACTGCTTTTGCTCACGCCCTAATACAGGTAGGCGATGTAAACGGCAACCCGCTGGAACGTACATTGCCCATTTTTGTAGCCGGTCATCAAGCCACCCGGCCAAACATACGCTCTCTATTCACAAACGCCTTGCTTAACTTTGTTGGCCTCAATCCGTCACTCTTGGCTGCGCTACACCCCGGTGGGCAGGAACTTCTCATTGGATTCCTGGTTCATGGTCTGGGGATCGCTCAGGTCAAAGCTCGCCTACAAGACGTGTTTCCCAAGGGGCAAAACTTTGACTCATCTGCCCAACAAAGCAATAAAAATTGGCTCCCTTCCGCTCATGAATGTTTACGACTGCTCGGTTTTGAACGGGCATTACTGGCAATTGATTTTAACCGGCAAAACACAGAAAATGCGCAGGCTTGTCTGGAAGATATACAACAATGGGCCGACCACGCAATCATTGTCAAGTTGTTTTTGCCGTCAGAAGAAACGGAAAGCTTGACCCAATACCTAAATCGGTTTCAAACTCAAACCTTAAGTTGGACCGACCAGCAAATTGCTCAAATGGCGGATTGGCGACTTGAAAGCCTATCCATATTAGCTAATATTCGCATAACGCTTGAAACACTTTTCGACGATGATCTCTATCCCCAATTCATTACCCAGGCCCAATGCAGCCCGCGTCGTTTGGCCCAACTGTGGCGTATTTTATATGAAGACTATCTCCATCACAATCCGCAACGCCGCGCCTTCTCTGCCGATAATCTTAAGCGAGCCGTGGAGAAGTTGAAATGACCCTGACGGTGTCTCAATGGCCCTTTTGGCCGGAAGAACAACGTACCCCGGAGCAAATTGAACGCTGGTGGGCAGAGTGTTACGTCCCCTCTCCCGCTGATGTGACGCTGCGGGGCGTTGCCCATTCGGTCATCATCTCCGGGGAGACGGGTAGCGGCAAATCGGTAACCCTAAAGGCACTAGAAAGAATGGAGGCAGATCGCCTACTCATTGTTCGCTACCCAATTGCTCGCTGGCCGGGAGAGCCGCATGCCTGGGTAGCAAATTATAATCACCTGGGTCAAATTATGGCCTGTGTCTCAATGAAGATCAAAAAGTTTTTAACGGGCCAGCCTGATAAACTGAACCAATTGACCGCCATAAATTTAGAATTTCTGCGTTGGCTGATTGAGAAACATAGCGACAAGCGCGCGTTTCGGCGTTGGGCGGATGTTATTAATAATCCAGCCCTGTTGGAGTTGCTCAAATACCCTTTCGATGACCTGTATCCAACCGATACAGAGCTAAAAGATGTCCAGGGCCAAATAGAAGAATTGGTAACTATTAGCCGGCGGTTTGGCTTTGAAGGGGTGGCGGTTATTGTTGATGTGAATGAAACTGAAGTTGCTGATGAGGCTACGCTTGATAAAGTAAAAGAGTTGTTTGGCTGGCTAACCCCCTTGCAATTTGAAGGTTTTGCAATCAAGGCAGCCCTCCCAGACAGTATTGTTAAAAAGACACAACTTGTTAATCTGTCTCGGGGACGTATAAATTTTGCCTCGCTACGCTGGACGCTTAAAGATTGTCAAGAACTGGGCAACCGCTACCTAAAAACAGCCACCGAAAATAAAATAAAAACGTTTTCAAATATTGCGTCTAAGACCGTGTTAACCACATTAGCTGAAGAAATCGAAGCTTTATATGGCGACCCCTTGCCTCGAGCCTGGCTCGGATTAACTGCCACTCTACTTGACCATTACACAAAACTGAACCGAAAGTTAACCACGAGGCAATATGACGATTTAATTCACGCCTACTTTGCCAATTACGTACCCCTAGAACTTGATAAGGTACGTCGAGGCGTCTGGCGAGGTAAAGATTTTATTCCTCTGGACGACCAGCCTTTCAGCTTTATGAAAATCTTGTGGCAACATAGGGATGGCAGTTATGCCAATGAATTTTTGTTGAGAGAAGTTGCCGGTAACCAGGGGAATCTAAATACCCTGGCCAACCGCTTGCGTAAAAAGATAGAACGTACCCCCGATAATCCCATTTATATCCTCAATACCCGCAGCCAGGGCTACTGGCTTGAAAATGTTGTAGAAGCAAAATCCTCATAATTCCAACGTAAATCCTATATGTGCATGTCAAAAAAGTGAAGTGTTCACTTTTTTGACGTACACATAGATGTTAGACACATGTAAGTATAACGATAGATACAAATTGGACGGTAGTATGTTATAATTAATTTAATTGTATAGACTCTACATAATAATCTATTGACCAACCCGTTAAAATGAGAGGGTTTATTTTCGGTGTTTTTATTTACTCTTTATGGCATTGTTTAACCTTATCTACTAATGAATCCAGAAAACCCACGTAAAATTTATTTGCTAAATACGCTAGACCTATCCCATGATCCTTTTGCCGGCCCGGTGGCAGAACAAGAACTTCACAGCAGTGAAAACGAGCCTTACTTTTTCTCCTATTATATAGACCCCAAAAATCCAGAATCTAATAAACCTATCCTGCAAACCTTACGAGATGCCCGTAATGGGTTGATTTTTGGCCAACCGGGAAGTGGAAAAACCACGCTGCGATACACCCTTGAGGCTGACTGTCGTTCTGTTTATGATCGGACCCTGGTTGTTACTTATGAACTCAGCCACAAAATAGCACAGCCGCCAACAGCAGAAGAGCATTGGACCAACATAGCTATGGAGTTGGCTATAGACTTGTTCATCCAGGTCATTGAACAACTCGACACATTTGATATACCCACCGATGATCAAAAAAAACACCTCAAGGCCCAAATAGCCCTGATCTGGCCTCATCTGCGTCGAACCGTAGACTTGATATTGGCTGATGATTTCTCAGATAGAGAAAACGGTCTGGCTAACTTATGGCCCCGGCTATACCGTCCGGCCATTCGCTACATCAATCAATCTGATGAAATTATTAACCTGATTAAAGATTGTTCACCTGGAAAGAAAGAACCTCAAGATATCCTAACAAGGGGCGATATTATCACCTCAGGCAAAGATTTGCTTAAGGCAGGCATAGCTGCGGCCAAAGCGTGGGGATTTAAACAGATTTTTGTTTTAGTTGATGGAATAGATGCCCACGAACGTGAAGTTGAAAGTATGTTGACCTTGATCTCGCCGCTTCTGGACAACCTGGCTAAATGGCAAACTGAAGACCTGTCTTTTTATTTCTTTTTAACCTCAGAAATGAAACCCCCTCTAATTAAAACTTACCGCGAAGTCTTAAACAATTTGACCCATTCGCCAACCTATTACGTAATAGAGTGGGATAAAGGCACACTCATCGAACTGCTTAGCCAACGCCTGAAAGCTGCAAATAGCCATATTCCGGGCTTTAACGCTTTAGCTGCCGCAGACTTGGAAGATAGCCTGGAAAATTGTTTGATTAAGGCGGCCCAAAACTCTCCACGCCAACTACTTCGCGTGGTCAGCGCCCTAATTGATGCGCACGCCCAAAGTGAACATACCCAACCTCTCATAACTTCTAAAGATTGGCGTCATATGCAAGAAAAATGGAGCTATGGCCCGCCAGCTCCGCCTGATCTGGCAGCTAACAGTTCCTCCCTTTAATTTATGCCGTGTAAGGAATCTGGCTTTAAATATATTTCATCGAATCGCAAAAGGTAGCCTTTTTTTGGCAAAAGGTAGCCTTTTTTCCGGCAAAAGGTAGCCTTTTGCCCCTACCAATTCCGGCAATTCTGTGTCATAATATAAGAGCTTTAATAATTTTGTAACTGTCCAAACTATATACCACTCAGAATAGTAGGGAGATAAAACGGATGCTGGACGTATTTTTCCCCAAATTATTTATTGGACGTGATTCCGAATTGGCAAAGCTGGTGCGATGGGCTACCGAGGACAAGGTTCCTCGACGTTTAACAAGTATTGCTGGTCCCCCAGGCTATGGTAAAAGTTGGTTGCTCCACCAACTGGAAAGCCTTCTATCAACCAGACGTGACTTATTCGTAATTCGTGTTTCTCCGCTGGAACTAAGATCAAGAACAGACATAATTAAATGGTTGCCCCATGTGGTTAAAAGAGCTAAGGGCGTTTGCCCCGAGTTTGTTGACAATGATCAAAGCAACTCTCCAGAAGCTATGATAGCTCAACTACTTGAAAACCTGTGCAAAACCTGTAGCCCTATCCTTCGTCCAGTTCTAATTGTAGATAGTCTGGATGAACCTTCTGAAAATGAAAGCAAAGCATTAGAAAAACATTTACTTGAACAATTTTGGCGTAATCCCTGTGTACGGATGGTCATCTCTTTTAGAGATGACCATAGATTGAACAGTCACATCCTCCGGCGAGGCGAGTCTCGTATGTTGCTTGTCCCGTTTTCTAAAGATGAAGGCCATCAACAACTTGACAAACGTTCAGAATTAGCGGGGGAGAATCTCCAGATTTCACGAGAAGACCTTCTCAAGATTGTTGCCCCTTATACGCTAAATATCCCCGGCATCAATACAATTTTATCCAAACGCATCAAACAAAACGAGACAAATAACCAGGAACCTGTCTTGTCGGCTGATGATTTGAGGGATTGTTGGCAAGAATTAGTCGGGGTTGAGTTAACCAGGAGACCGGAGAATAAAGAAATTCTAGAGAAAGATTTAAGAATAATGGCGCAGAGAGAGGATACCTGGACCCTGGAAACCTTTGCCCGAATATGTGGCTACAGTGAAAATGATGCGCTTCATCACCTTAACAGCCTGATGTCTCTGAGCATTGTTTTACCGCCTGTCCGCGGACAAAGGTATCAATTGGTTGACGGCCTCAGAGAAATCTTACGCGCAGAAATTCGCTTAAGAGATGAAAAGTAACACATATCGCATACACCCAGATTAAGGGAGGAGAAACCATGAGCATTCCAACTTTTGCCGCGGCCCGGATGACCGAAAGAATGGTCAACCGCGAACAGGAACTTAAAGACCTAGAAGACGCGGTTTGCCAATCCGGCTATGACACCAGAGTGGTGATTATAGAAGGTCAGGGTGGGTTTGGTAAAACTCGCCTTTTGAACGAAGCCTTGTGGCGGGCAGGTCATCCCAAGGCATTTACGGCCAGAGTGGCCTCAATCCCAAATGAAAAATGGAGCGCTACTCAGCCATGCGTTATTTCAGATTTGCTTGACTTTACCGATACCCGCTTGCATACGTTTAACCACTTCATTGAAATATTACGAAATAGTTTTGCCTGGCATGAAGCCATAGAATTTCCCACTTATGATGCGGCCATAATCTCTTATAAACGGAAACTAAAAGACCAGGCTGAATACTCTGTGGTCAAAAAAGCGGCTGAAGAGGCCATACACTCCTTTTTTGAAGATTACAAGCAGATTAGCAAAACGTACCGCCTGGTCTGGTCCCTTGATACCGCCGAGCAGCTAAGTCATGCCGGCGCTGCCTGGTTCAAAGAGGATCTGCTAACCGCCAACGACTTAAACTTTAGCACCCAACAAGAACTCCTTGAACGGCTTAAAGCAGGGGCATTGCCTAATACCACCATCATCCTGGTAGGGCGACCTGAAGCGCAAAACTACTTTGAGCAATTAAAAGCCGCAGCCGATGCCCCCGGCAGCCAATTTAAGCAAAAAAGCGTAACCTTACAGGCTTTTGAGGCTAAAGAAGTTAAGACTTACCTGGAAGAATTAGCCCAGGATTACCAGACTCTACCTGATTTTGACGATGATACCGCCGCTTACCTAAAGGCTATGGCCGAAGATGAGGACAGGTATAAAGTGCTTCATCTCTACACCGGTGGTCAACCTGTTCGTCTGGCTCTATTTGTTGACATTTTGGTTGAAGGAAAACAAGAACCGGAAGCCCTGCAAGACACATTTGAGCAAGCTAAACAACGTGTTGGCTGGAAAGATAAAGAGCAACCTGACGAGGAAACTTTAATAAAGCTGCGCTTTGAGATTGAAGAGGAATTTATCAATCTCCTTTTTGTCAAAACCAGCAATATTCGTTCTCGGATATTGACGGCCCTGGTCAGAGCCAGACGCGGGCTGGACCACGAACGACTATATTTTATTCTAGGCAATGTATCTGAAACAGATGTAAAAGAATGGGAAAAGGATTTGCTGTTGCATAAAGCCATAGAGCAAGAGATGGACCCCAATAATTCCGATTCGCTCTGGCGTCTCTCCTTTATCAAGCCGGGAGTCGGTGGCCGGTTGATCCTCCAGGATGAACTTTATCGCATCTATGATGAACATATGGCTGCCCAAGACACTTCCAGAGAAGATGAAACCAAAGAACGTCAAAAACTCTATCGACAACTGCAAGCATTTGCCCAACAAAAAATTGACCGGTTAAGGAAGATACAGGCCCAAAATAGAGAAGAAGATGAAAGCTCTTTACGCTGGGAATCGCCGGCTCGCGCCTTATTGATGAAGTTTCGTTATTGGGGTGAAACAGAAGAGGAAAAACGCATTGCTCTCAACGAGAGCCTTCTTGAAGCCCAGTTGGAAAAATTGCATTATGAATTCAGAGCAGCTCCTGATGAAGCTTTTAATGATGCGTACAATGATTTTGCTGAACAAATGTGGCGTGCCGGTAACCAAGAGGCAGACGCACAAGTTCAAATTGAATTGTGGCGACTACTCAAAGATGAATATGCTCGTAGATTTGTCGAGCTGAAGCCAAGAAGAAGTATGGTCAAAAATAGTACGCCCTGGCAAACTCTGGAGCGAGCCGCCGAACAAGATGATATTACGCGTTGGATCAAGCGGTTTTTCCTCAGAAAAGAATACAAACGGGCCGTTGAGTTTGCCGAAGCGGTTGAAAAACGGATTGAAACCTTACCGGAAGACAGCCAAATCACCCTTAGTCATACCTTCTCCAGGGGCGAAAGAACCTGTTGGCAAGAATTCGCCCGCATTTACCTGGGGCAAGATGTTTCAGGCGCAATCGCCAAACTCTCAAATGTAGCCAAAGAAATGGAACGTCTCCTAACAAAAGAGGGTATTTCTGAACGGGGCGAATTTGGATTTCAAGGTCATCCAGCCGAAATTCGCTTAAGGCGGGTGATAGGAGTGGCTTATAATAACTTGGGGTATGGTTACGTTACACAAGGGCAATATCGTCTGGCAGTTGCAGCTTATGCCCAGGCCCTTCGCTATTTACGAGACACCAAATTTGGGGCGCAGGAAGCCGTTACGCTTAACAATTTAGCCCGCGCCTTATCTGAAACGGGACGTAGAACCAGGGCGCTCCGCATATGTCAGGACGGTCTTGAGCTAAGACAAAAACTAGGGCCAGAAAGCCCTATCGCCTACTCTTACAATACCCTGGCTCTTATCCGCAACAATAATCTTGTCCCGGATAAAGCCTGGCCGGATGCAGCTAAAGCTGTTATCTACTTTCGCAAACTGAACGACCCGCGAGGGTTAGGGCTATCGCTTTTGCAATTGGGTGAGTCCATACGCCGCCTTGCTTTTGCCGAGCAGCCTATGATGGATTCTCCTGAAGAACTCCTTGACACAGCCGAAAAGGCAATTGGCGAAGCTCTTGACATTTTCAGGGAGAGTCCGGAAATCATGCGTCGCATTGAAGCGGAGATAGAAATGGGCTGTTTATACCGGGATTATCTGCACTATGTTAAGAAGCAATCCGACCCTGAGTCAAGCCAGGAAACACGCTGGCATCGACTTCAGAACCTGTCATTACAGCATCTAAAAAAGGCCGTCAGCCTGTCAGAAGCCAACCAGTATCCTCAGCATCAACTGGATGCCCAGGTCAATCTGGCCTGGACCTACTACTATGCGGCAGATTTTACCAAAGCGGAAGAGATGAGCAAGCAAATTCTTCTAGATTCAGCGGGCAAATCATTTGTTTTAACAAAAGGAGAGATGCCGCCTGACCCTGAAGAAGTCAATGAAACCTATGCTTTAGCCCAACTTAATAAGCTATGGGCGCTAAACGGCAGGATAGCCCTTGACCGGTTCCTGGACCGAACTCAAACCATAAAAAAAGAGAGCGGCAATCAAGCTGAAGCGCATAAAACCGCCCAAACAGACCCAGAAGCCAACCGGAGATTGCAGGAAGCAGCCGAGGCATTTATTCTATCGTTAGGCTACGCGCAGTTGTTCTCATCCCGTTCCCCCAGCATAAATATTGCTTTTGATCAATTGTACAAATATTTGAAAAAATTTAACAGACCTGAAATGAAATCTTTTTATAAACATCAACACAAGGCTCGCAGCGATTATAAAGTCACTGAAATCAAGGCTGAAAATCTGGCCGATGTGGAACTATTTTTGCTGCAATCTTTCGGCAATTACTTCCCACCGCCTGCTAGCAAAAAAAAGGTATCCCCATGAAAGATGCTTATGTTGTTCTCTCTAACTCAAAACTAAACTTTATTGAAAATGACTGCGCTTGCTCCGACATGCCCTTTATCATCATCGGTTCTTTTGCCGAAATAGAAGAAGACTGCGCCTGCTCCAACAAACCTTTTCAAATGATGCTGGCTTCGGCCAGACAAAAAACTAATTTACATCCGGGAACAGACACCATTTCCTGGCAACCCTTAATGCGGCTTGCCTCTCAACTCTATACCGCTCCCTTGCCGCACAACTTCACCCTGGCTTTTAGCCCTTTTTCACCGGCAGGACCGGCTGTACTCAACGCGCATGCCTTTAATCGTCTGCAAGAATTTAAAGCGCCCCAACCATTGGAGCAAGCGGTTGATCATACTCTGACGGCATGTGGGTTGCTTATTCCAGTGGGACAAAACCCAACTATGTCTCAAAATCACCCCACTACTTTAACTGCCTGGCTGCACATCACCAATGCTTGTAACCTGGATTGCCCTTACTGCTATGTTCGTAAATCCAGCGCCCATATGTCCAGTGAAATTGGCTTAAGAACAGT
>JAJRVO010000587.1 GCA_024277275.1 Chloroflexota bacterium | reverse complement strand
TTATGGGAGCGGGGCTTTATACATTGCGTCGATAGCGCCGTGGGCATTGAATGATGAATGATGAATGATGAACGATGAATAATGGTCAACAAAATACGTTTTACCATTCATCATTCATCGTTCATCATTCACAATTGTTGATTACTCTCCCCACCCGTGCTCGCCCAGGAGAGGCACAAACGCAACCGGAACCAGATTCTCGCTGGTGATTGTGTGGCCTTGTCGTTGCAAGCGGAACAGTTCTTGTCTTCGTTTGGGGCCAATTGGAGCTACCAGGCTGGCTCCGTCCTTTAACTGGGTGGTTAACGGAGCGGGGATTTCCGGGGCGGCTGCCGTTACAATTATGCCGTCGTATGGGCCGTGTTCCGGCCAACCATATCCCCCATCGCCCACCATTATTTCCACGTTGTCAATCTCTAGGTCTTGCAAAACCTGTTGCGCTTTTTTGGCTAAGGCTTCTATCCTCTCAATGCTGTAAACCCTGGCCGCCACCTGGCTGAGAATGGCCGCTTGATAGCCGGAGCCGGTCCCAATTTCCAGAACAGTGGCTTGGTTATTGGGCGGCAATTGCAGCGCCTGGGTCATGAAAGCGACAATGTATGGCTGAGAAATAGTCTGGCGATGCCCAATGGGTAAAGGGCCATCGTCATAAGCAGAGTCCCAAAACTTTTCTTCAACAAAGAGATGACGCGGAATCTCGCGCATTGCTTCCAGAATGCGCGGGTCGTTAATATAGCGTCCTTCAAGTTGGTTTTTTACCATCAGCGCTCGGGCTTCGGGTAAGGTGAGCTTTTTACCAAACATAAAAAATACCCTCTGCCATTATTAAATCACACTATGCGATGAATGGCAAGAGGGTTTTTGAGGTTGATGAGTTGTTAAATTCTCAATCCTTAATTGCTGCTGGGTGTAGCCAAACTTTTCTCCGTGGTGCGGTCAAAGATGTGGATTTTCTCGATGTTGAAAGCCATCTGGACTTTATCGCCGGGGCGCAGGTCGGCCCGGGGATCGACGCGGGCAATGTAGTTTTGCTCACCGGTTTGCAGGTAAACAAAAATTTCGTTCCCCATAAGCTCGGTTACGTCTACCGTGGATTCAAGCAATTGCTCGGTTACGCCGGCAGGTTGATACTGAGGATGGTGAATATCTTCTGGGCGGACGCCAAAAATAACTTCTTTGCCAATACTGTCGCGCCCAAGTTGCTCAACTTCACTTTGACTCACTCGCAGGCGAACGGAGCCGGAGTCGACATACATTTCATCGGTGGTTCCGGTAATTGTACCGCTGAAGAAGTTCATTGATGGCGACCCAATAAAGCCGGCCACAAAAACATTATCGGGGTGATCATATAGATTTTGTGGCGAGTCTACCTGTTGCAAAACGCCATCCTTCATCACGGCAATGCGGTCGGCCATAGTTAGGGCTTCAACCTGGTCGTGGGTAACGTAGATAAAGGTGGTTTCCAGGCGTTGGTGTAACTTGGAAATTTCGGCCCGGGTTTGGACGCGCAATTTAGCGTCGAGGTTAGAGAGCGGCTCATCAAGCAAGAATACCGCCGGATCGCGTACAATGGCTCGACCCAGGGCCACACGTTGCCGCTGACCTCCGGACATTTGCTTGGGTTTACGGTCTAATAATGGCGTGATGCCCAATAATCTTGCAGCTTCTTGCACCCGCTTGTCAATTTCGGTTTTGGGTGTTTTTCGTAGCTTTAAACCAAAGGCCATATTGTCGTACACAGTCATATGCGGATAAAGAGCATAACTTTGGAAAACCATAGCAATGTCCCGGTCTTTGGGCGGGACATCGTTGACCACGCGGTCGCCAATAATAATTTCTCCCTGTGTAATCTCTTCAAGTCCGGCCAGACAGCGTAGAGCCGTTGATTTTCCGCAGCCGGAAGGTCCTACCAGTACCAGAAATTCTTTGTCCGGGACTTCAAGGTTTAAGTTATTAACCCCAATTACATCACCCCAGGCTTTTGTCATATTTTTGTAACTTACTCCAGACATTTTTTATTACCTCCTTGATATATTAATTTGATTGGGGATATTGATTAACAATAGAAGACTGGCGGGTTGGAAGGTTGATAAAATTGTCCAATCTTCTCTCTTCCAATCTTCCAACCCTTCAACGCTGCTCAGGACAGGCCTTCCAGGGTATCAGATATCCCGAAATATTGAAAAGACGCTTTATAACCACAAAGCCAAATCGCTGGATTGGCGAATAACCAGTGAAGGTTCAAAGACAACGCTTTTGTTCTTTAAAGGCTTGCCGCACAACTGAGCTATTAGCATCTGGCAGGCTTGTTGGCCCAGCGTATAGGTGGGCCGGTGAATGGTGGTTAATGGCGGTTGTGAATATTCGGCCAGCAAGATGTCCCCGTAACCCGTTACAGCAACATCGCTGCCTACCTCAAGCCCTTGATCTTGAATGGCTGCTATCACGCCTAAGGCAACAATGTCATCGGCGCTAATAATTGCTGTTGGCGTTTCGGGTTTACTCAACAAGGTTTGAGCTATGCGATAACCGTCTTTTTGGGTAAGCGCACATTCCTCTACATAATCTTC
>JAJRVO010000586.1 GCA_024277275.1 Chloroflexota bacterium | reverse complement strand
ATGAAAGCATTAGTAACCGGCGGCGGTGGATTTTTGGGTCGCTACATTGTTGAACAACTGCTGGACCGAGGCGATGAAGTCACGGTCTTTGCCAGAGGCAACTATCCTGAACTGGAAGAGATTGGAGCCAGATTAATCCGGGGAGATTTGCAGGATATTGAGGCTATTAGCCGGGCTTGCGCGGGGAAAGATGCGGTCTTTCACGTAGCGTCAAAAGTAAATATTGTGGGGCCGTGGGAGTCGTTTTACCAGGCCAACGTGGTTGGAACTCAAAATGTAATTGAAGCCTGCCGCAAGCAAGGCATCCGCAAATTAATTTATACCAGCACCCCCAGCGTTGTCTACAATAAAAAGTCTCGCACCGGGGTCGATGAATCGCTGCCTTATGCCACCCATTTTGAGAACTTCTATTCTCAAACTAAGGCTATGGCTGAGCAGATAGTAACCGAGGCCAACGACCCGAATTTGCAAACCGTGTCGCTGCGTCCGCGTCTTGTTTGGGGACCGCGCGATACGCAGATTTTACAACGCCTGATTGACCGGGCGCGGGCGGGTAAGTTAATCCAGATAGGCGATGGCACAAACAAAGTAGATCTGACTTATGTGGAAGACGCCGCTTACGCCCACTTATTGGCGGCTGACGCGCTAGAGCCGGGAGCCGCAGTAGCCGGGTCGGTCTACTTTATAACCTCGGACGCTCCGGTTAATCTGTGGGGTTGGATAAATAACCTGCTTATTCAGCTTGACCTTCCGCCCGTCAAACGCCGTATTTCTCTGCCGGTAGCTCGGGCTATTGGCGCGGCGTTGGAGTTTATTTATCGCACATTACGACTTAAAGGGCTTCCTCGCCTAACCCGTATGATGGCCACTGAGATGGCAACGGACCACTATTACAACATTTCTCGGGCCAAACGAGATTTTGGGTATCAGCCACAAGTCAGCATAGAAGAAGGTTTGCGTCGAACGGTGGAATTTTTTAAGAATCAGTAGCGGGTAAAATTGTCGTCAATTTATTGGGGTGTTGAAAGCCGCAAATAAAAACGGCCCGAAAGTGATTTTCGGGCCGTTTTTGTATTAAACGGGGAAAATTTTACCAATCCACACTCATGAGCGTACAGTTTAAACCGCTGCCAATACCCAACAGGCACACATGGTCGCCTGATTCCAGTTGTCCGTCTTCATTGGCCATAGCCAGAGCAGTGGGCAAGCCTGCCGGTCCTGTGTTGCCCAGCGTTGGAAAAGTCAGCTTAAATTTAGACTTTGTGGCCCCTATGGCCTTAACAACTGCATTTGTGTTATGAGAACTGACCTGGTGTGGCGTATACAAGTCAATCTGCTCATCGCTCCACCTCTCTAACGTTTTAGTGGCTAATTCCCACGTTTTTGTAATCAACTTGACTCCGGCCACCATCAACTTGCCGGGATTAGCCTTCATAAAATTGGGTTTGGCCACACACAACCGATTGTGTTCTGTAGCAGACAGATTAACGGCGCCATTTACTTTATGGCCGGTGCGCGTCACATCTTTATGACTCAAGACCATAGCCACAGCCCCCTCGCCCAGAGTAAGGGTGGCCAGGTGGGTCATTAACTCTTGTTTTGTTACGTCTGATCCTTGCAGCCGCTCAAGGGTTGCTTCTACAATTTCGCGTCCGGCTTCACCGGCTACAACCAGCCCATATTTTATCACTTTCGATTCAATCATCAGCCCAATGTTGAGGATGCCGTTGACAAAACCCAAACAGGCATTCCCGACATCGTAATTGATGCAACTGGGCGATAGTTTGAGATTACCATGTACCAGGCTGGCCACCGATGGTTCAATGTAATCTTTCATAATCGAAGTGTTAACCAAACAGCCAATCTCGTGGGGATCAATCCCGGCAATTTCAATGGCCTTACGAGCGGCCAGTGTAGCTACCTCGCTGGGCATTGTGCCCAGGTCCCAGAAACGCCGCTCTCTAATTCCCGACAGGGATTCGAGCATACCGGGACGCACGCCCAGGCGCGCCAGCGTTTCAGAGATTTGCTCCTCGATATCCGTGGATGTGACCTGGTGTGGTCCCAGAACATACTCCACAGACTCTATCATAACATCATTAAATAACATTCTTACTTTTCCTCCATTTTTGGCAATTGCATCTGGCGTACTTGTCTATTTTACCACATGTTGTCAACCCTCAACCGCCAGTTTTTAATTTTTTGTGTAGTGAGTTAAAGTTGAGTTTTTCAGGCCAAGTCGTGTCCAAAAAAAAAAAAAAAAAAAAAAGGGGACGGCCAGCCTATCAAACCGCAAAGGTTTTTAAAACCCAGGGTCTTGCTCTTATATTATGTGGGGCAAGCGCTCTAATTAAAAAGCCTGCCCCGCACTAAATCTTGAGATATTATGCCATTATTTCATAGCGGCCCTTAATATTTCTGCCGGGTGAAAGGCTTGCTTGCCGGTTCCGTGTTTAATTTGCTGGCGACAACTCACCCCGGCCACAGCAACAATAGCATCTTCGCTTTGCTCACGCACTGCCGGTAGCAAACGACGCTCGGCCATAGCGATGGAAATGTCGTAATGTTCGGCCTCGTAACCAAATGAGCCGGCCATCCCGCAGCAACCGGAGTCAACCTCGGAAACATTGTAGCCGGAGGGGAGTCCCAAAACCTGTTTACCGGGACCTGTACCCACCAATGCCTTTTGATGACAATGGCCGTGCAGCAATACCTCTTTGGTCTCGTCCTTAAAATCAAGGCTCAGTTCACCCTCGTCGTTGAGCTTGGCAATAAACTCTTCAAAAGTATAACACTGGTCCGCTACTAGCTTAACCCGCTTTTGGTCATGAGGCAATAGGTAAAAGTACTCATCCCGCATAGAAAGCAAACAGCTAGGCTCAAGTCCAACAATTGGGATGCCTTGCTGGGCCAGGGGGGCCAGCTTGTCTATGGTATCTTGCGCGGCACGGCGCGCTTTGTTGACCAGTCCCTTGGAAATCATAGAGCGGCCACAGCACTTGTGACCGGGTAAAATGACCTCAAATCCGGCGGCCTCTAACACTTCGGTGGCAGCAATGGCAACTTGAGGATAGTTGTAAGTGTTAAATGTATCATTAAAAAGAACAACTTTTTTGGAATTTTTAGTTTTGGCCTTTTGTCGTCGCTTGAACCAGTGTGTAAAGGGCTGGCCGGCAAACTGCGGCAATTGCCGTTTGCGACTAATACCCAAAAATTTCTCCATTCCCCAGCGCACTAACGGATTATTGATGCTCCAGTTAGCCAGCGAGGCCGTTAACCCGCTGCCTAAATGACTCCAAAATGCGATGTCGGCAAAGAGCTTGGCCCGGAACGGCACGCTGCGCTTGCTGTAATATTGGGCCAGAAACTCAAATTTAATTTTAGCCATATCGACGGATGAAGGGCATTCGGCCTTGCAAGCCTTGCAGCTAACGCACAACTCCATCACCTGATACATCCGGGGGCTGGTGAACTCTGCGGCGGGCAGGTTGCCGGAGAAGGCGGCCCGCAGCGCGTTGGCCCGGCCTCTGGTGCTGTGTTCCTCGTCGCGCGTAACCATAAAGCTGGGACACATAACGCCGGTTGTTTTCTTTCTGCAAATTGCCGCTCCGTTGCACATCTCTACCGCCCGGTAAAAACCCTGGTCGTCGCTAAAATCAAGATGCTCTTTTACGGGGATAACGCTGTAGTCGGCCCCGTAGCGCAAGTTTTGGGTCATAGCCGGACCTTCGACGATGTTGCCGGGGTTTAGGATATTTTCAGGGTCAAATGTGTGCTTGACATCCTGGTATAGCGCGTACATCTCTTTGCCAAAGAACTTTTCGTTCAACCAGCTTCTGGCTCGACCGTCGCCGTGTTCGCTGGAAAATGAGCCGCCATAATTGCCCAATAACTCAATTGAAAAGTTGCTGATTTGGGTCAGTTTTTCGATATCAGTGGCGTCTTTGGTGTTGATGAGGGGACGAATGTGAATGCAACCACCGCTGGCGTGGGCGTAGTAAGCCACCTTTGTGCCTATATCGTTGCAGAACTTTTCGATGCTGGTTACATACTCGGCCAGGTGTTCCACGGGGACGGCGGCATCTTCAATAAAGGGGATGGGTTTATGGTCGCCCTTGATGCTCATCAGTAGCCCCAAACCCACTTTGCGAACGGTCCAGACGTTGTTTTGTATTTTGGGGCTAATGGCCGGCACAACGGCGCTAAAGTTGATTTTCTCTCGTTTAAGATGAGTCTGCAAGCGTTCGATTTTCGCCTTCAGTTCGGCTTCGGTTTCGCCGTAAAACTCGGTAATCAACACGCAGTTTGGAGCGCCTTCAACAAACGTTGTCAGCAAGCGAGCATACTGCGGCACTTCGCGGCACAAAGTCAGACCCAGATTGTCCAGCAACTCCACCGCAGAAGGCTCAATCTGCAAAATGACCGGCGCGGCGGACAAAGCCTCGTGCAGATTGTCGAAATGAATAATGGCCAGGGCTGTTTTGGTGGGCAAGGGTACCAAATTTAGTTTGATGTCGGTCATAACGCCCAACGTGCCTTCGGAGCCGCTAATCAATTTGGATAAATTAAAGCGGGGGTCCTGGGGATATTTAAAGGACGCGCCCTCAACAAAACGATCCAAATTATAGCCGCCACAGCGTCGCCAGTGGCGAGGAGTGCCGGCCAAAATAGTATCGGTTTGGGTTTGGGTAATTTCAGAGATACGCCGGTAGATGTCGCCTTCCAGCCCCTTTTTTTGCAGGCGTTGGGCCAGTTGATCGCTATTGAGAGGGCAAAAGGTTGTTTGAGCGCCGTCGCTTAAAATCACGTTGGTTTCTAACACGTGGTCGGCGGTCATGCCATCCAGTATTGAATGGGCGCCGGTAGAATTATTAGCCACAATGCCGCCCATAGCCGCCCGGTCGCTGCTGGCCGGGTCCGGCCCAAATTGCAGGCCCATTGGCTTGAGATGAAGGTTAAGTTCGGCCAGCACTACGCCCGGCTGTACCCGGACCCACTTCTCTTCGGTGTTGACCTCTAACACCTGATCCAGGTGGCGGGTCATATCGATCACCAGCGCCTCGTTGACTGCTTGACCGGCCAGGCTGCTTCCCGCCGTCCGGGGCAGGATAGGCACTTTGTACTTGGCGGCTGCTTCTATGGCGGCATGCACGTCCTCAATGTTTTTAGGGATAAGTACTCCGTAGGGCTTAACCTGATAAATGCTGGCATCGGTGCTGTAGAGAGTCAGGCTGTAACTATCGGTGCGGAGTTCGCCCGCTACCCTCTTTTGCACATCGTTGAGGAAATCTTGAATTACGGTTTGTTGCATGGGGTATCACCTTATTTAGTATCTTAACAGTTGAGTCCTTGCTTTTTGGGCAAGAAAATT
>JAJRVO010000585.1 GCA_024277275.1 Chloroflexota bacterium | reverse complement strand
GCTTCAACTGGCCGGCCCTCTGGTTGACCAGATTGGCGGGGTAGCCATTGACACGCTAGTCACCAACATTATGGGTGTGGACGCCGCCGGTCGACCCGTGACCCCTGTCTTTACCTACGCCGACACCCGCAGCGCCACCGACGCTCAAAAGCTGCGCCGGGAGTTTGGCGAAGATGGCCTGGCCGGGATTCACAACCGCACCGGCTGCTTGCTTCACAGCGCCTACCTGCCCGCTCGGTTTTGCTGGCTGGCCCGCACCCGACCGGATTTGTTGAAAGCCGCCGCCCGCTGGGTTTCTATTGGCGAGTATCTCTTTTGGCGACTCTTTGGCTGGTGGCAGGTCAGCTATTCCGTGGCCTCGTGGACCGGCTTGCTCAACCGGCACGAACTGACCTGGGACCGGGATTGGCTGTCTTATCTGGATATTGACGAGAGCCGGTTATCGCCCTTGAGCGATGTCGACCAACCCCTAACCGGCTTGCAGGACGAATGGGCCGCCAGATGGCCCGCCCTAAAAGAGATGCCCTGGTTTCCGGCCATCGGCGATGGGGCGGCGGCTAACCTGGGCAGCGGTTGCGGCGACCCGTCGCGGCTGGCTTTAACCATTGGCACCAGCGGCGCGATGCGAGTAGTTTTGCCTCCAGATTTAGCCGCTGTTCCGGCGGGGTTATGGCTTTACCGGGTCGATAAAAAACGCGCTTTGCTGGGTGGAGCCACCACAGAGGGGGGCAACCTGTTTGCCTGGTTGACTGAAACGCTGCAACTTCCCTCGCCTGAAAAAGTGGAGAGCGAACTGGCTAATATGGCTCCGGTAGCTCACGGCCTGACCGTGCTGCCTTTTATTGCCGGTGAGCGCGCCCCCGGCTGGCGCGACGAGGCGCGGGCCAGCCTCATTAACTTTACTTTGAACACCCGCCCCATCGATATTTTACGGGCCGGTTTGGAAAGCGTGGCCTATCGCTTTGCTTTAATTTATCGACGCATTGCCACCCATTTGCCCTCTGAGTCAAATCATCATATTATTGCCATCGGAGGCGGTTTGTTAAACTCTCCGGCCTGGCTGCAAATTATGGCCGATGTTTTAGGGCAGCCCATCCTCACCCTGGCGGAGAAAGAGGCCACCAGTCGAGGGGTAGCTTTGCTGGCTTTGGAGTCTCTGGGTATCATCAAAGATACCACCGCCTTGCCGCCGGCTACCGGCAAAACCTATGAGCCAAATAGCGCTCATCATACGCAATATCAAAACGCCATCGAAAAGCAAGTTGATTTTTATAGTCGATTGATTGGCTAATGGACTTACCGTAAATTTGACAAGATTTAGATAGCAAAGTATCCGTGAACCCGTCAGACAAAGGACGAATGACGGTAGACGAAGGTTGAAAGCGCCATCATTTTAGCGAATTTGTTCGTCATCCGTCGTTGGTCGTTCGTCATTTGCCATACGTCATTTGTCAAATCATAGAGGCGTCCGTTAGCAAAATCAATTGATTGAGAGGTGAAAAATGACAAACACTAACCGAAAACTGAGCGACAAAGTTGTAATTGTCACCGGCGGCACGCAAGGACTGGGCGAGGGTATTGCTCGCCACCTGGCGGAACTGGGCGCGGCCGGTCTGGTAATTTGCGGTCGAAATGAAGAACGAGGTCAAACCGTGGCCGATGCTCTGGCCGAGATTGGTTCTCCAAGCCTCTACGTTCCGGCCGACCTGTCAAAAGAAAATGATTGCCGTCAAGTTATCCGGGCCTGTGATGAACGCTTTGGCCGGGTGGATGGCCTGGTAAACGCAGCCGGCGTGACCACTCGCGGCACATTAGAAGATACCACCGTGGAGCTTTGGGATGACATATTTGCCGTTAACACCCGCGCCCCCTTCATTCTTATGCAGGAGACTGTGCGGGTGATGAAGCGAGAAAAGCGCGGCGGCAGCATTGTCAACGTTCTCAGCATGTCCAGCTACGGCGGGCAGCCTTTTATCACGGCCTATTGCGCCTCAAAGGGGGCGCTGGCTAACCTGACCAAAAATGTAGCTCACTCGCATCGTTTTGACCGCATCCGGGTCAACGGCTTGAATATTGGCTGGACCAGCACCGTGGCCGAGCATGCCATCCAAAAAGCAATGGGCAACCCCGATAACTGGCTGGAACTGGCCGAGGCCGAACAGCCGTTCAAACGCATTCTACGCCCGCTGGATGTCGCCAAGCTTACCGCTTATCTCATCAGCGACGACTCAGAGATGATGACCGGCGCTATCATAGATTTTGACCAAAATGTAATGGGCGCTTATGATGACAGCCCGTAGCCAGATTGAGGGACCGCCCCCCTTTGCTTTACGCACACTCAGTGAAACCCGACAGCAGGGGGGCAGGGGAGCGGGGGAGCAGGGGAGCAAGGAAGTGGAAGGGCTTTTTAAGATTTACAGTGGGCAATCCAAAATCCAAAATCTAAAATCCAAAATGTTTTCATAGGAGTTAACACGAGCCTTTGGCACACCACCAACAATGAAAATAAGGATGAACGATGAATCGGAAGGATGATTTTTTTTCATCATTCATCATTCATCGTTCATCATTTTATTTACAGAGGAGAGCAATCAACATGGACGACGAAAAATCAGTGGGTTTCTTTACCACCCCACCCTCTTTCAGGGGGATTCCTCGCTGGTTGACCTACCTGGCGGCCTTGATGGGGTTTGTCTATATCCTCAATCCTGGGGCCGGGGTTTTTGAGATTATCCCCGACAACTTTCCAATTGTCGGCAACCTGGATGAGGGGGTAGCCTTTTTATTGCTCTGGTACGGCCTGATGGAGTTTTTTGAGGGTGGAGAGCAATAACTCCATTCAGTTTGACAACCTCCACTTCTTTGATGATAATCCCTATTTGTTGTAACCACCAATAAAAACGAGGTCAAAATGACAAACACCTATGGATTTGAACTAATCAAAGAAACAGAAATATCAGAAATCAATACCAAAGCCAAACTCTTTCGACACACGGCGACGGGCGCGGAACTGCTCTCGCTGGAGAACGATGACGAGAACAAATGTTTTGGCATCACCTTCCGCACTCCGCCCACCGATTCTACGGGCATCGCCCACATTATGGAGCATTCGGTGTTGTGCGGGTCGCGCAAATACCCGCTCAAAGAACCCTTCATTGAGCTGGTTAAAGGTTCGCTCAAAACCTTTCTTAACGCCTTTACCTACCCCGATAAAACCTGCTACCCTGTCGCCAGTACAAATACACAGGATTTCTACAATCTTGTCGACGTCTATCTTGACGCCGTCTTTTATCCCCTTATCCCGCCTGAAACGCTTCAGCAAGAGGGCTGGCGCTACGAGCTAGAAAACCCGGACGAACCAATGACCTTCAAAGGCGTTGTGTTCAACGAAATGAAAGGCGTCTACTCCTCGCCCGATAGCCTGCTGGGCCGGTACAGCAAGGAAGCGCTTTTTCCGGATAACACCTACGGCGTCGATTCCGGCGGCGACCCGCAACACATCCCCGATTTGACCTATGAGCAATTTAAAACCTTTCACCAAACCTGCTATCACCCCGGCAACTCTCGCATCTTCTTTTATGGCGACGACGACCCCAACGAACGCCTGCGCTTGCTGCAAGAGTATCTCAAAGATTTTCATTATATCCAGGTCGACACGGCAGTTGCCTTGCAGCCCCATTTTGACCAGCCGCAGCGCAAAACCTTTACCTATAATGCGGGCGCAGATGCGGGCGCGGGTGAAGACGCCGAAGAGAAAAAGACTTATTTAACCGTCAACTGGCTGCTGCCGGAAAACAGCGATACCGAATTAACGCTGAGTCTCTACATCCTGTCATATATTCTCGTTGGCACTTCGGCCTCGCCGCTGCGTAAAGCGCTCATTGATTCCGGGCTGGGCGAAGACGTGACCGGGGGCGGGATTGAGGGCGAGTTGCGTCAGATGTCCTTCTCAACCGGCCTGAAAGGCATTGCCGGTGAAGACGCCGACAAGGTGGAAAATCTTATTCTCGACACCCTGACCCGGCTGACCAAAGAAGGCATCGAGCCGGATATGACCGAGGCCGCGCTCAACACCCTTGAGTTCAGGCTGCGCGAAAACAACACCGGCTCATTTCCCCGGGGGCTGGCCCTTATGCTGGGCGCGTTGACCACCTGGCTGTATGATGGCGACCCGTTGGCCCCGCTGGGGTTTGAAGCTCCGCTGGCCGCTGTCAAAGCTAACCTGGCCGAAGATAAATTCTACTTTGAAGGATTAATAGAGCGTTACCTGCTGCAAAATAACCACCGCGTAACTGTCCTTCTTGAACCCGACGCTGCCCTGGGCCAGCGTCAGGAAGCCGCCGAAATGGAACGTTTGACCCAGGCTCAAGCCGCTATGAGTCAGGCCGAATTACAAGCGGTTATCGAAAACACCCGCCGGCTCAAAGAGCTTCAGGAAACCCCCGATCCCCCCGAAGCCCTGGCTACGCTGCCTACCCTGACTCTGGACGACCTGGATAAAGAAAACAAGCTCATCCCATTGGCTATTTCAGAAGAAAACCAGGCCAAGATTTTATACCATGACCTCTTTACCAACGGCATTGTTTATCTGGATGTCGGCTTTAACCTGCACACTTTGCCCCCGGAATTGCTGCCCTATATGTCGCTCTTTAGCAAGTCGTTGCTTAAAATTGGCACGGAGACGGAAGACTTTGTCAAGTTATCGCAGCGTATTGGCCGCAAAACGGGCGGCATCTGGCCCTCGGTCTTAACTTCTTCTATCAGAGAGAGCGACGAGGGCACAGCCTGGTTTTTCTTGCGCGGCAAATCTACTATGGTCCAAACCGGCGATTTACTGGACATTATGCGCGACGTGTTGCTGACGGTAAAGTTGGATAACCAGGAGCGATTTAAGCAGATGTTGTTGGAATCCAAAGCCCGCGCAGAAGCCGGCCTTATTCCGGGCGGGCATGGCGTGGTCGATACTCGATTGCGGGCCAATTTTAATGAAATTGATTGGGCCGATGAGCAGATGGGGGGTATTAGCCACCTCTTTTTCTTGAGACAACTGGTTGAAGATGTCGATAAAGATTGGCCGGGCGTGCTGGCTAAACTGGAGGATGTGCGCCGCATTTTGCTAAACCGCAACGGTATGTTGTGCAATGTAACGCTGGATGAGGCCAATTGGAATCAATTTCAGCCCAAACTGGCCGATTTTATAGCGACGATGCCTGCCGCCCCGGTGAAAATTGCCCGCTGGACGCCGCAACCCGGCCCCGGCTTTGAAGGGTTAACCATCCCCGCGCAGGTAAATTACGTGGGCAAAGGGGCTAATTTATATGAGTTGGGTTACAAGCTGCACGGTTCTCATATGGTTATTACCAACTACCTGCGCACAACCTGGCTGTGGGAGAAAATTCGGGTGCAGGGCGGCGCATACGGCGGCTTTTGCAGTTTTGATTCCCACTCAGGTGTTTTTAATTATCTTTCCTATCGCGACCCTAACCTGCTGGACACGCTTGATAACTATGATCTTTCCAGCCAGTTTTTACGCCAGGTTGATTTGAGCGATGATGAAATTACCAAGAGCATTATCGGGGCTATTGGCCGCATGGACTCCTACCAATTGCCTGATGCCAAAGGGTATACCTCGATGGTGCGCCATCTGCTTGGCGTAACGGATGAGTTTCGCCGGCAATTGCGCGATGAAATCTTATCCACCACTCCGTCCAATTTCAGAGCTTTTGCCGAGGCGCTGGAGCAACTTAATCAAAAGGGTTTGGTGGTTGTGTTAGGCTCGCAAGAAGCCATTGAAGAAGCCAATGCTGAACGTAACAATTGGCTTACGGTGCAAAAGGTATTGTAGAGGTTGGGGATTGGTAATTAGTAATTAGTAATTGGTAATTGGCTGAATCTCCAATAACCGATTACCAATCTCCAATAACCAATCTTCATAAACAATGACCATTCTCACACGCGATTTTTTTGCTCGACCTACGCTGACGGTAGCCCGTGAGCTTCTGGGCTGCCATTTGGTGCGAGAAGTTGACGGGCAGCGGTTGGTTGGGCGGATTGTCGAGACGGAAGCCTACATTGGCCCAGACGATACCGCTTGCCACGCCAGCAAAGGCCGCACGCCTCGCACCGAGGTGATGTTTGGGCCGGCGGGCTACACTTACGTGTACGTAATCTACGGTATGTACCACATGCTCAACCTGACTACCGAGCAAGTGGGATTTCCAGCCGCCGTTCTCATCCGGGCTATTGAGCCGCTGGCGGGCATAGAGGCAATGCAAGTACGGCGGCAGAAAACGAACCATTCACTCGTGAACGCGGTCAACCTAACCAATGGGCCGGGCAAGTTGTGTCAGGCGTTGGGAGTCGACAAAGGTTTAAACAAATGGGATATTGTTGCCGGTCAAAAGTTGTGGCTGGAGACAGGTAATAACATTTCCAATGCCGATGTTGCCACCGGGCCTCGTATTGGCATTGGTTATGCCGCGCCTCAAGACCAAATGGCTCCCTGGCGATTTTGGGCGCGAGGTAACAGGTTTGTGTCAAAATAAAAATGCCCTGTCAAATTAATTGACAGGGCATTTTGTTAGAGCGCGTTTGTTTAACTTATTTTGCCGGGTTGATTTCGATAATGTCATCCGGGAACATCTGGTAATCGATGGTTACGTCGCTTTCATTGCTAACCTGTATATAGTAGACATTGCCGGACAGAAGGTGCCCCTTCCAGAGCAGTTCTCCGGTTTCCAAACTACCATCGCGGCTAACTACGCTGCTGTGACCAAAGCCGGTTATGCCAAAGGGATTGTCGGGAGACCAATCTCTAAGTTGGTTGGGTTCAAAAAGTTCAAAGTTGACTTTGCGAACGCGATTACCGTCATCGGGCGTAAAGATCATGGTAAAGACGCTGTTAAGACTGTCGCCTGGGCTACCTCCGACGCGGGTAAATCTGTACCACTGCTTTTCGCCGGGTTTTAATTGGCCTGTGTTGAGGTCAACTTTTAATGTTTGGGCAGTGCCTGGCGCTTTGCCGGGGTCTGCCGCTATTTGGGCCACCTGTTGGGTCTTCTCGCCCAGTTCAGAGCCGTAAACATCGTCGGTAAAGAGCCAATAATCCATATGAACGTCGGTGCCATTGCGGATTTGGACGTAGTAAAGTTCATTGTCAATCACCCAACCTCTCCACACGCGTTCGCCGGTTAAAAGGTTGTTGTCCCGATACACGACGCTTCCGGCCCCCAAATTGGTTATTTGAGTGTTAATGCCGGGCGACCAATACTTGGCGCCGTCGGGGGTGAAAACGTCAAAGGTCATTCGCCTGATGCGATTACCGTCGTCGGGGGTGGTAATCATAGTCAGGATCATCTCTTCAAAAACTTCGGTGTCAAAATCTGTAACGCGGAAGCTGTACCACGCTTCTTCGCCTGGGTCTAGCCCTCCTTTGTTAACGCCAAATTCTAAAGGATAGGCGGCGCCGGGCGCTGTGCCCGAGGCATAAACGCGGGCCACAGATGCAGCCGGTTCCGGCCCAAGTATAGGATTGATGATGTTATCGTCGTATAACCAGTAATCCATTGGAACATCGCTGCCATTGGCTATAGCCAATAAGTATTTATCGCCCTTTAGAACCCTGCCGTTCCAAACTCGTTCACCCGTGTTGTAGTCGTTGTCTCTGGAAACCAGCATACCTGCCCCAAAGTTGTTCATCCGGTCTGCTTCACCGCGTCGCCAAATCTCAAACTGATCGTAAGAGTATACTTCAAAGTTAACGTGATGCCTGCGATTACCGTCATCGGGGGTAAAGAAAAGGGTGTAGTTTAGCTCTTTAAATTTTTGTTCTTCGCCTAAATCCGGGATGTTAAAGGTGTACCAATAGGTTGAGTGCGGAGCAACTCTACCCTGAACTCTGCCGGCTGGTAAAGTTTCGGCGCTGTCCGGATCATTGCTGAGCGCGGGAGCAGGGACGGGAGGAGCAACCTCGGCCTCAACTTCAGCTTCAGCCTCAACCGTGGCTTCGGGTTCAACCGTGGCTTCAGGTTCAACTACTTCTGCCGGTGGCTCCGGCTCTTCTACCGCTTTGGGGCTAACGCTGGCGTTAAAGAGTTTGTAGTCAATTGCAAAGTCACTGTCATTGGCAATTTGAACGTAATAGGTTGTTGGCTCAGAAACCGTGCCGGACCAGGTCTGCTCGCCGGTTTCAGGATCATCGTCTTGAGTAACGACCTGCCCTGCGCCAAAGACAGCCATATTACTGATATCGCCTTCGGAAAAGAACTCAATCTGACTCTCTTCAAATATGTTAAGCAAAACAAATTTTATTGTATTGCCGTTATCAGGGGTAATAACCAGAGTTAGGGATTGCTCTATTTCGTTGCCTTCCGGGGTAAATTTATACCAGTGTTGTTCAGTTGGGTCTAGTGATCCTGTATTGACCTCATCGGCCAGGGAAACGGCCTCAGTGGGTGTGGTTCCGCCTCCATCTGCCGCTACTGACGTAGGTAAAATTACCAAAAGCGCTGCCACAGTAACTAAAAGCAAAACGTTTTTTGATAAATTAAAAAGAGTGTTATTTTTGTATGTCATAAAAGTTTAAGCCTCCTCAAAATTATAATCGACCTGAGTTATTGTTAAGGGAAAGCGCGAAAAAAAAATTACCATTTGTTCCCCAAATGTTAAAAATCGGGCTATTATAGCATAATAGCCTATACTACACAATAACCATTAGGCAATTTGGCGTATTCCCCACATAATTTTAGAGAATTGGCTGGTAAATGAAATGCTAAAATGCCCTGTTGCAGCAACAGGGCATTTTAGTATTTCATTATTATCAATAGTTTTAAGGTGTATGAGTTGGCATTGTACCCTTAACTCATTTTTTTAGCGGCACATTTTTAATCCAGATTGGCTTTGATGACATCGTCCGGGAATATCTGGTAATCGATAGTCACGTCACTTTCGTTGCTGATTCTCATATAATAGATATCGCCGGCAATAACGTGTCCTTTCCAGAGTAGTTCTCCTGTTTCAAAACCGCCATCACGGCTAACAGCACTCCCTTGACCAAAACTTACCAGATTAAAGCGGTTGTCGGGAGCCCAATCTCTTAACTGATTGCCTTCAAAGAGTTGAAAATTTACTTTGCGTATTCGGTTGCCGTCATCCGGAGTAAAGATCATGGTAAAAACGGTTTCAACACTGCCCGACGCGTCAACATCTCCCCGGCTAAAGGTGTACCATTGCTCTTCTCCGGGTTTTAGTTTGCCGTTGTTGACATCAACTTTTAACGACTCGGCGGCGCTGGGCGCTTTGCCGGGCGCGGCGGCTATCTGGGCCACTGGTGAGCGTTTTGGTCCCAGTTCAGCTCCGTAAACATCGCCGGTAAAGAGCCAGTAATCCATATGTACGTCGGTGCCGTTGCGGATTTGGACGTAGTACAGTTCATTATCAATAACCCAACCTTTCCACACGCGTTCACCGGTCAAGATATTATTATCCCGATACACTATGCTGCCTGCCCCCAAGTTATGAATTTGAGAGTTATCACCGGGCGACCAATTTTGAACGCCGCCGGCAGTGAAAACATCAAACGTCATCCGCCTAATTCGATTACCGTCGTCGGGCGTGGCAATCATTGTCAGGGCCATCTCTTCAAAAGCCTCATCATCAAAATCGGTAATGCGGAAGCTGTAAAACGCCTCTTCACCTGGGTCCAGGCCACCTTTATTCACGCCAAATTCCAGAGGAAGGGCCGTTTGCGGCGCAGCGCCCTGGGCAAAAGCGGGAGCGGCAGCCGGTACTGGTTTGGGACCAAGTATTGGGTTAATGATGTTGTCATCAAATAGCCAATAATCAATGGCAACATCGGCCCCGTTGGCAATAGATAGCAAATACTTATCGCCTTTGTTGACGCTTCCGGTCCAGGTTCGTTCACCGGTGTTATAGTCGTTGTCCCGGGAAATTAACATGCCCGCCCCAAAGTTATTCATTTTATCGGCTTCGCCCCGTTGCCAAATTTCAAATTGGTCGAAAGAAAATAGCTCAAAGTTGACATGGTGCCTGCGATTGCCGTCATCGGGCGTGAAGAACATAGTATAGTTTAACTCTTTAAACTTTTCTAAATCAAGGTCTGGAAAACTAAAGCTATACCAATAAGTTGAGTGAGGAGCCACGGTGCCGCGAGTAGTTTCGCCGGACACCAGAGTATCGGTGTTGTTTGGATCGGCGCCAACTATGGGCGCAGCGGCAACGGGGTCTGCTACGGGAGCGGCATCATCAGGTTCAGTATCGGCAGTAGTAGCTGTGGGAGGTTGAACCGGAACTTCCGGTTCAACCGGAACTTCGTCGCTAATCTCAACGCTAAAGAGTGAGTAATCTATAGCAAAATCACTGTCGTTGAGAACTTGAACATAATAGGTTTGCGACCCGGAAACGGTATTGCTCCAGAGAATCTCGCCGGTGTCAGGGTCATCATCCTGAGAGACAATCTGGCTTGCGCCAAAGTTGACCATATTATTGGTCTCGTCTTCAGAAAAGAATTCAACCTGACTTTCTTCAAAAATATTGAGTTTGATAAATTTTACCGTGTTGCCGTCGTCTGGGGTAAAAATTAAAGTGAGGAATTTTTCTGCCTCGGCGGCTGTTGAGGTAAACGTAAACCAGTGTTGTTCACCCGGATTAAGAGTCCCTGTGTTGGACTCTTCTACTAGAGCAACGGCTGAAGCAGGGGTTACATTTGTTCCTGTTTGGGCTGAGGATAATGAAATCACCAATACAAATCCTGCTGCCGCAAACATAATTGCAACCAGAAACAAAAAGCCTTTGAGTGAAATGGATGTTACTTTATTTTGATGTGCCATGATAGATTTGTCCTCCTTGTGGTACATATGGTGAACCAAATAGCCGGATCACGTTTGTTAAGGTAATATTATGGAGGGGGCACCACTCGATGCTTTTTGTCTGGTTTTTTAAAGAACAGGCTTGGGATATCCTGTTAACTTGGTGATAAGTCAACGAGAAGTTCCCCCAAAGTATTGTAAATTACAGTATATGTGGTAATGCGCTTAACGTCAATGGGCCTTAAGGTACATTGTACCCATAATTTACCAATTACATGTGGATTTTTTAAGGGTTTTTGTAAGGTTCATTTATCTGTTGATTAGATTCAGGAGGGGTAGAGCCTGCTGGAATATCTCTAACAAAAAAAGCGACTCAAACGAGTCGCCCTTTTTAATATTGTGGGTTAATTTATTGAAGTTGCCGTAACTAAAACCCTAAAGTAACAGGCTAGTTTTGTTATTTGTTTTTATTAGAAGGGACAAAAAATTGAAATATATTTTTGGCAGGCACCAATCGCTCTTCATAGTCATAGACCAATTTGAGAAGTCTTTCTTTACCACCATTCCATTCCGGACTATTTAAGATATCACGTATATCGGTACCATCTTGCGCTCTAAATACAAGTAAGCGTACCGGATAATCTCCATACGCTGTGTGCCAACCCTCAGCCATCATCAAACCAATATCTTGCAAGCTGGGCAAAAGTTCACCCAGTACATAGCGATAATACTCTGCTTCTCTATTGGGTTTGATATTATAAGCCAACAATAGCTTCAATTCCATAGGTCAACCTTTTGCAGCTTTATGTCTAATTTATCGGCAACATTGTTAACCGGTTAATTAATCTGAATAGCAGTACCAAAGATTAAAAGAGAAACAATTTTACAATTATAACATGCTGCCAATGATTAGCCAATATTTATAAAATTGCTCTTGTTTTGGGATTGGTTGAGCAATGTAAGATATAGTATAATGCGTTGTCAACGTAAGCTTGAAAGATGGAATTAATTTGAATAAAAAACGCTCCAAAACACCTTTTATATTGATTGCCGGTCTGTTGGGCACAGGTTTTTGCTTGTTGGCAACACTTATTTTATTTGGCTCTGGATTGGCATTCTTATTTACGGATAGCAACATCGCCGCGTTTTCTTCTTCTGCTCAACCGGCTAGTCGCACTTTTACCGTGGCCGAACTGCCGCCTCTACCTACCGACACACTGACCCCAATTGCAACATTTACCCCAGAACCAACCCACACCTCTACCCCTGTTGACACGCCTACGCCTACCCCCCTGCCTACCAATACCCCTCTGCCGCCGCCAACTGACACGCCTGTTCCTACCAATACACCTCTACCCCCTGCAACCAACACACCAGCGCCTACCTCTACCTCTCTACCTACCGATACTCCCACGCCACTTCCCCCCGACTATCCCTTTGTGATTAAGGAAACTGGCCGGTTTGATACCAACCACCTAAATTTTGATGTGTACATTGGCATCACCGATGCCGATAATATTCCTCTCAGCGGCTATCGAGTTATTGGCACACATAGCAGTGGACTACAGATTGAGAGTCAAGTTAGCGCCAGAGATTGGACGGCAAATAGCGGAGCAATGCATTACAAGGCAGGCAATATTAAATACGAAGCTCCCAACTCTCCCAGCGGCATCTGGACTCTACAACTGGTCGACCCGGACGGCAACCCTGCTGGTCCCCCCGTTGATTTTCCTTTTGAGGCTTCCAGCCCTACCTGGTATTTTTTGTTATATCAACGCCAATAAAATTCATCGTTTTGCCAAAAAACAGCAACTCACTATAATTACCAATTATCAAGTTTGCCTCCGTAGCTCAATTGGATAGAGCATCAGTCTTCGGAACTGAAACTGAGGAGGAAATAGACTTTCGTAAAACTGCCTTTTTTGCGTTCCCCGCAAAAAAGGGCAGGTGATAGTCAACCCATCGCGCCGCCTGTTCTGTTGTTTCCAACCAACTTCCCAGGCGCTAATTCTATTCAGTTTATAAGGTTCTCTTCCGGTGGAAAGGTTGTATCCATAAAACTATTTTGGTTGAACCGCCCCGGGGCTTGACCTGGGGATTTGAGAAGCGAGTTCTGAGTTCTCAGTTCAGGGTTCTCAGTTACCAACTCTGAACTCTGAACTCTAAACTGAAGCAGTCAACCCGCTTTGGCGGTTTTGATTGACCCCCCGCTCCGCTTTGCTTGGCGGCGATGGGAGTGGGATTGCCTCGCCAACTTGGTTGGTCGCCGTTGGTGGCGAGGTAATTCGCGGGGGTTGCAGTAAATTTGTTGCTATTTGCTGTGGCTTCACAATAAAAACGTTCCATCCTCTTGGGTGGGGCGTTTTTATTATGTGTTACTTTTTTGACTGCCTCGTCCGACGAGTCGGTCAACAGATACGTCCAGAAGGTCAGCTATATCCACAATTGTCTTTAAATCAGTGCCATCTGGTAAGATGTCTTGATTTACAAGTGTGTAGACATAGTTACTCCGTTTCCCCCACATTTGAGCTAATCTATAGGGAGAAATACCTTTCTCATCCAAGACAGTTTTTATGTTATTTGGAATAGCCACAGCAATAGTCATTCACAACCTCCTTTCTTCAGGATAATGTTAGCTCCCCTTGAATATATCACATTACTGGACAACTGTCAACACCAAACTACCTATTTTTTAGAATAGGTAGTTGACAAATGACTGTCAGTTGTGATATACTTATCCTAGTCGTACATACGGAGTAAAAAAAACCCCCCAAGCAGGAGACAAAAAAAGCCCCCGGCGTGTCATCACCACGCCGGGGGCAAAAAGAAAGGCTGAAAAAATATGAAAAACCTTGTTACGCAAATTATAGCATATTTGTTCTTCAACGCCAAACCGGCGCAATTTCAGAACACGGCTTCGGCCCCGCCTCGCCGTACGCGGCAGACGCGCTGGGTAAAAGCAGCGCAGCAGTTAGAGCAACGCAGCATCCTGTTCAACCGGCCGGATGGCTGGACGACGGTGCTGGTGGTTTGACAACTTCTCAGAATCAAGGAGGGCAACCAACGGTGACAAAAATAGGCGTACTGTACAAACCGGCCCCGCAAAGTTCGCTGCGGCAAGCGGCGCGTCTGGCCGTAATCAACTTTAAAAACGCGGCCCACACGCGGGGCCATTTTCCGGCCGAACTTCGCTTTCATCCTGACGAATTGCCGGACGAGTTGGAAATTGACGGCTTAACCGTCGTTCCCGATTCGCAGGTAAGGCTCGGCTTCATTCGCG